>CAOKJI010000164.1 GCA_948468495.1 uncultured Dorea sp.
GATTAAGCGCGCTGGGAATCTGTCTGAGCGGCTATATGGGATATTATCTGTTTGGAGAAATGAAGCCGGAATATCATGTTCTTTAGAAAAAATCTCAGATTTTTTTCTTTATGTAAGTTGTATAAAGTGTTATACTAATCGTGTATGTCAAAAGATAGATAGAATAGGAGAAGAAATGTGGCAGAATTAACACCAATGATGCAGAAATATTTAGAAACAAAAGAAGAGTATCAGGACTGCATTTTATTTTACCGGCTGGGTGATTTTTATGAGATGTTTTTTGAGGATGCGATTACCGCCTCGAAAGCGCTTGAGATTACTCTGACAAAGAAGAGCTGCGGACTCGAAGAGAAGGCTCCTATGTGCGGCGTTCCCTACCATGCGGTTGACACTTATCTGAACCGCCTGGTTTCTAAGGGCTACAAGGTGGCAATCTGTGAACAGGTAGAGAATCCGGCTACCGCAAAGGGTCTGGTGAAGCGTGAAGTGGTCCGTATTGTGACGCCGGGAACGAATTTGAATACCCAGAACTTAGACGAGTCGAAGAATAATTACATTATGTGTATTGCCTATATCGCTGACCGCTACGGATTGTCTGTAGCAGATGTTACCACCGGAGAATATCTGGTATCGGAGGTAGCTAGCAGCGATAAATTATTTGATGAGATTTACAAATTTATGCCTTCTGAAATTATCTGTAATGAAGCTTTTTATATGAGTGGAATTGATTTTGATAATCTGAAAGAAGGGCTTGGCATTGCCGTCTATGCGCTGGACGCCTGGTATTATGACGACGCCTTATGCGAGCGTACATTAAAGGAGCATTTTGAAGTAAATTCTCTGGATGCTTTGGGGTTAAAAGACTGTGAATGCGGGATTATCGGCGCAGGAGCGCTTCTGCAGTATCTGAAGGAAACCCAGAAGATTTCTTTGAGTCACATGCGGAAACTTACCCGGTATGCAGTAGGGAAATACATGGTTCTTGACAGCTCTACCAGACGGAATTTAGAGCTATGCGAGACGCTGAGGGAGAAGCAGAAGAGAGGTTCTCTTCTCTGGGTGCTGGATAAGACGAAGACTGCCATGGGTGCAAGGCTCCTCCGTAAGTATATCGAACAGCCGCTGATTGATAAAGGAATGATTGACAGCCGGCTGGAGGCGGTTGGAGAACTGAAAGACGCCGCAATAACGAGAGAAGAGCTAAGAGAATATCTGTCTCCGATTTATGATTTGGAGCGGCTGGTTGGACGGATTTCTTATCAGTCTGCCAATCCCAGGGATTTGATTGCGCTGAAAACTTCTATGGAAATGCTCCCTCCGATAAAATACCTGCTGCAGAGTATGAACAGCCCGCTTTTGCAGGATATTTGCAGCAAGCTGGATACCCTGGAGGATTTGTGCGGCCTGATTCATCAGGCAATCTGCGAAGAGCCGCCTCTTGCCATGAAAGAAGGCGGAATTATCCGGGAAGGCTACAGCGAAGAGGTAGACAGACTGAAAGCCGCCAAGACGGAAGGAAAGAACTGGCTGGCCGAGCTTGAGAGCGAGGAGCGGGAGAAAACCGGGATTAAGAAACTTCGGATTCGCTATAATAAGGTATTTGGATATTATCTGGAGGTTACCAATTCCTTTAAGGATATGGTGCCGGATTATTATGTTCGGAAGCAGACCATGGCAAATGCAGAGCGGTATATTACCCCGAGGCTGAAGGAGCTGGAGGACACGATTCTGGGAGCGGAAGATAAGCTGTATGCTCTGGAATACGATTTGTATTGCGAGGTAAGGGACAGGATTGGAAGCCAGACCGGAAGAATCCAGCAGACGGCGCAGGCGATTGCGCAGATTGATGTATTTGCCTCTCTGGCGCTGGCGGCGGAACGAAATAACTATACCCGGCCGAAGATGAATGAAAAAGGTCTAATCGATATCCGGGAGGGTCGTCATCCGGTGGTGGAGAAGATGATTCCTAACGATATGTTTATCGCGAACGATACATATTTGGATGATAAAAAGAACCGTATCTCGATTATTACCGGGCCGAATATGGCCGGGAAATCCACCTATATGCGGCAGACGGCGCTGATTGTTCTAATGGCGCAAATTGGCTCCTTTGTGCCCGCATCTCAGGCGGATATCGGAATCGTGGACCGGATTTTCACCCGGGTAGGAGCTTCGGATGATTTGGCTTCCGGACAGAGTACCTTTATGGTTGAGATGAATGAAGTGGCGAATATTCTAAGAAACGCTACCCGGAAAAGTCTCTTAATTCTGGATGAAATCGGCCGGGGAACCAGCACTTTTGACGGACTGTCCATCGCTTGGGCGGTGGTGGAACATATCAGTAATACTAAGCTTCTTGGGGCCAAAACTTTATTCGCAACGCACTATCATGAGCTGACCGAGTTAGAAGGTAAGATTGACAATGTAAATAATTACTGTATCGCAGTAAAGGAAAAAGGCGACGATATCGTATTCTTAAGAAAGATTGTAAAAGGCGGCGCTGATAAGAGCTACGGCATTCAGGTGGCAAGACTTGCGGGGGTGCCGGATACGGTGATTACGCGGGCGAAAGAGATTGTAGAAGAGCTTCTTCATGCGGATATTACCTCCCGGATTAAGGATATTGCCGTCAGGGGCAGTCATGAGCCGAAGATAAAGACGAAGAAGTTAGACGAAGTGGATTTGGCGCAGATTTCACTCTTTGATACGGTGAAGGACGACGACATTATCAAAGAATTAAAGGAATTGGATATCAGTCATCTGACGCCGGTCGACGCGCTGAATACACTCTATCAGTTTCAAAATAAGCTGAAAAACAGGTGGTAAATACGAATGGGAAAAATACAGGTACTCGACCAGATTACAATTGATAAAATTGCTGCGGGAGAAGTGATTGAACGGCCCGCGTCCATTGTAAAAGAGCTGGCGGAGAATGCAATCGACGCCGGCGCGACAGCGGTGACAATCGAGATAAAAGAGGGCGGGATTTCATTTATCCGTATTACGGACAATGGCTGCGGGATTGAAAAAGACGACGTCGGAAATGCTTTCCTCCGTCATTCTACCAGCAAAATCCGTACGGCGGACGATTTGACAGGGATTCAGTCCTTAGGATTCCGCGGCGAAGCATTATCCAGTATTGCCGCGGTGTCCCAGGTGGAGCTGATTACAAAGACGGCAGAGGCGCCTTACGGCGTTACTTACCGGATAGAAGGCGGACGAGAAGTATCTTTGGACGAAACCGGGGCGCCGAAGGGAACTACGTTCCTGATTCGTCAGTTATTTTATAATACGCCGGCAAGGAGAAAATTCTTAAAGACCGCTGCAACCGAGGCAAGCCACGCGGCGGATTTAGTGACCAGAATCGCCCTTTCCCACCCTGAGATATCCTTCCGGTTTACGGTAAACGGCCAGTCGAAAATACATACTTCCGGAAATGGGAATCTTCGGGATATTATCTATCATATCTATGGACGGGATATTGCATCCCATCTTCTACCAGTAGAATTATCCGGTGAAAGTCTATCTGTAAAAGGTTATATCGGAGAACCGATTGTGTCCAGAGGAAACCGGAATTTTGAGAATTATTTTATCAATGGAAGATACGTTAAGAGCAATATCATCTCGAAGGCAATCGAGGATGCATATAAGGATTTTACCATGCAGCACAAATATCCTTTTACCGTTCTGCATCTGAGCGTAGAGGGAGACCTTCTGGATGTAAATGTTCATCCGACTAAGATGGAAGTGCGCTTTGGAAACCAGCAGGAGGTCTATCATTTTATTGTTCAGGCTTTACAGAAAAGTCTGCGCCAGGAAGAACTGATTCCGAAGATAGAAGTTCCGGAGCCTCCGAAAATGACAGAAATAACCGCAGACAAAAGCGAAAACAGGCAAAATATGGCAAATAAACAGAGCGTGCTCTGGAATGACAAAAACCGACGGCAGAATCCGCTCTGCAATAAACAGAGTGCACTCTGTATCGAAAATGAATCACAAAAAGAGCCGGATTTTCCAGAAAATCCCGAAAAATCGCTGTTTTCCGACAAAAAACCGAGCGCAGTCGGTAAAAAAGATTTGGATTATTATATGGAAAAGATGCGGGAGCGGGTTACGGCTTATCATACCAAACGGCTTTCGGAGGCCCGGCGCCAGCAGCAGGATGAAAAACTATCGCAACATCCTTCCCGAGCAGAGGAAGCGGCGCAGACTGTCCTGAAGACCGGAAAAGCAACGCAAACCATCGTACAAACTGGAGAAGCGGCGCAAACTGTCCTGCAAGCCGGAGAAACGACACAGACGGCCGGGCAGACCGGGCAAATCCAACCTCCGTCTGACAAAACGGCTCAAGCCGGTAAAATAAAGGAAGACTCCGTTCCCTATCAGGCAAAACAGCTTGATTTCTTCGAGGAACGTCTGTTAGATAAGAAGTCGGTAAAAGAGCACAAGATTATCGGTCAGTTATTCGACACCTACTGGCTGGTGGAATTTCGGGAAAATCTGTATATTATTGACCAGCACGCCGCTCATGAACGGATTCTGTACGAAAAGACTCTAAAAGGAATGAAAACCAGAGAGTACACGTCCCAGAATATCAGTCCGCCGGTGATTCTGGAATTATCCATGAAGGAAGAGGAACTTCTGCGCACCCATATGGATTCCTTTCAGAGAATTGGATTTGAGATGGAGAGCTTCGGGCCGGGAGCCTACGCCGTATGCGCGGTTCCGGATAATCTGTTTGGCGTTGCAAGGAAAGAACTTCTTATGGAGATGATTGACAGTTTGTCTGATGAGATTTATACTGGACTGACACCGGACGTTATTGATGAAAAGATTGCTTCCATGTCCTGCAAGGCGGCGGTAAAGGGAAATATGCGGCTTAGCGCGGCGGAGGCGGACGCTCTGATTGAAGAGCTTCTCGGCCTTGAGAATCCCTATCACTGTCCCCATGGCAGACCGACGATTATCTCAATGACAAAACGGGAACTGGAAAAGAAGTTTAAGCGAATTGTGTAACGGTGTAAAGGAGAGTCTCACATGAAGCAGCCATTAATTGTACTGACCGGCCCTACGGCTGTCGGAAAAACGAAAGCTTCGATTCGTCTTGCGAAGGAAATCGGCGGAGAGATTATTTCGGCGGATTCCATGCAGGTTTATAAGCATATGGATATTGGCTCAGCCAAGATTTCTCCGGAAGAGATGGAAGGGGTTCCTCATTATCTGATTGACGTGCTGGAACCGGAAGAAGAGTTTCATGTGGTTCGCTTTCAGCAGATGGCAAAAGAAGCCATGAAGCAGATTTATGCCGGCGGTCACATTCCCATACTGGTTGGAGGTACTGGTTTCTATATTCAGGCGGTGCTTTATGATATTGACTTTACCGAAAATAAGGGAGAACCGGAATACCGGAAGGAACTTGAGGAATATGCAAGAACTTATGGTCCGCAGCTG
>CAOKJI010000165.1 GCA_948468495.1 uncultured Dorea sp.
ATTGAGCTGGTAGAAAGTTTTCAGGAAAGATTCTACGAAGAGTATGGGCTGCATTTTATTCATGCCAGCGACGAGTGGTATATCACAGCGGAGCGGGAATTTCCAGAGGAAGAGCGATATGACGGCTATATTCAGTTAGAGAACGGCGTTGGTATGATGAGGCTGTTTATGGAAGAGTTTGAAGAGGCGTTGGTTGAACTTCAGCGGGAGAGAAAGGACAGCAGTAAGAGAACACTGACGATTGCAACCGGAAAGCTTGCCTTCCATACGGTTCGTGGATTTGCAGAGCGAATTATGGAGTTGTATCCGAAATTAACGATTCATGTGTATGCGATAAGGAATGATTTTTTCGGAGAGATGATTACCGTATCCGGGCTGATTACGGGGCAGGATTTGGTAAATCAACTGCTTCAGTATCGGGAGGGGGGAGCGGAGCCAGGAGAGGCTTTGGTGATTCCCTCCAACATGTTGCGGATGGGGGAGCAGGTATTTCTGGATGATATGACGGTGTGGGAAGCGGAAGAGGCGCTGGGAATGAGACTGATACCAACGGAAATGAGCGGACGGGATTTTATTCGGGCTGTTATGGATGAAGATTACAGCATGGAGAGGGAGAATGACGGGATTGTGTATGTGAGAGGGTATCCGGAGAGTGATTAGTACATCATTTTGCAAATACCCATACACGAAGCGCTCGCTATATGGCGTCATTGCCAATCGACGATGTCGCTGCATCGCATCACTTAAGTCGTTTTGCACTGACACAAATATCAGACGTTGCGTATATGAGTATCTGCGAATCGGTTGTGCGCTATATAATTCAGAAACCGGATTCGTAAACTGCGTATCCGATGTTATTACGATGAAAAATTCCTACAGCGCCCCTCTGAGAATCTTATAATGAAAATACAGATTCTACTTCTGCCAGCGTAGGCATGGAGCGGGCGGTGCCTTTTTTCTGAACGCTTAGGGAAGCGGCTGCATTCCCGAAGCGGGCTGCGGTGAAGATATCCTTTTTCATAGAACAGGCATAGGCAAACGCGCCGTTAAACGAGTCCCCGGCTCCGCTGGTATCGATGGCATTTACTTTGCGGCAGGGAATTATAAGTGTTTTCTTTCCATCGGATACGAAAACACCCTGGCTGCCCATAGTAATCACAACATTTTTTACTCCTTTCCTATGAAAGAAAGCACATGCTTCTGAGGCGCTTTCTTCATCTGTAACCGGAAATCCGCAAAAGTCTGCGGCTTCTATCTCGTTTGGAGTGATAATATCCATATAACGGTAAAATTCTATTGAGATATCCGCATAAGGAGCCGGATTTACGATAGTTGTTTTGCCGTTTTTCTTTGCTAGTTTCATAGCATATTCGCATGTTTCAACCGGTACGGCAAATTCGGTCATACAGATATCGGCCATCTCAAAACATCGCTTATTCTTGTCAATGACTGCAGGGGTGATGGCGGCATTGGCAGCGGCATGGATAATAACAGTGTTCTGGCCGGACTCCTCTACGCACACGAATGCTGAACCGCTGGATGTATCTGGGACAGTTCCGATGTAATCCGTATTGACGCCGGCCCATTTCAAATCGGCAAAAAGTATCTCGTTATTCGGGTCGTGTTCCCCTACCATGCTGATAAACATGGTTTTGGCTCCTAAACGTCCGGCGGCAGCGATTTGATTGGCTCCTTTGCCGCCCAGCATCAGAGTAACATTCTTGCAGAGAATACTTTCTTTTGGCGCCGGCAGATGCCGGCAGTCAATCATATGGTCTAAATTGATGGTTCCGATTTCTAAAATCATAAGATACCTCCTTGTGTAAAAGTTAAATTAGTCATTCCCCAATGCTTACAGGGAATCCATGACTGACGAACTGTTCTTTCAATCGGAGCATTTCCTGTTCAGAGGGAGGCGTAAGGTCTTCCAGCGTATATTCCATATCCAGTTTGTCGTATTTAGAGGCTCCCAGCCGATGATAGGGAAGAAGGCTTACCGGACAGCCGGGGGCCTGCGCAAGAAGAAAACGGATGGTTTGCTCCACGTTTTTTGGCGTATTGTTGATTCCCGGTATTACCGGAATCCGGACGGTGATGTTGGCTCCGGCTGTAATTAGCCGGCTGAAATTGTCTAATATCAATCTGTTAGAAACACCAGTGTATGTTATATGGTCAATCTCATCCATGATTTTCAAATCAAAGAAAAAGTAATCCATATAAGGAAGGAGTTTCTCAAAAGTTTCCCATTTGACATATCCGCAGGTTTCGATGCAGGTGGATATCCGATGCCTTTTGCATTCTTTTGCAAGCTCCCAGAGAAATTCGCCCTGGCTTGCAGCCTCGCCGCCGGAAAATGTCACGCCTCCTCCGGAAGTCTGATAATAAGGAAGATCCTTTAATATTATCTGCATGATTTCATCAGAAGTTTTGCGTTGTCCCGCCATGGTCAGGGCCTGACTGTTGCAGACTTGCGTGCAGGCGCCGCAGGAGGTGCAGCCCGGGCGGCATATTTCGATACCGCGGTTTCCCCAGGACAGCGCGCCGCCTGGGCATTCTGAAATACATTGTCTACAGGCAATGCATCGGGTTGGCCAGTACATTAATTGATGAATGCTCTTTTGTGTTTCGGGATTCGCGCACCACCGGCATGTAAGAGGACAGCCCTTTAAGAATACGACTGTTCGTATCCCTGGCCCGTCTTTGATGGCATACCGCTCTATTTCGCTGATAACGCCTTCTTTTTTGGTGTTCATAAGTTATCCTCCTGATTCCTATAAATCGTGCTCGGTGCGGGCAATGATATCGTCTTTGGTCTTTTCTTCCAAATCATTGAAGAGGGCGCTGTAGCCGGCAACGCGGACAACCAAGTCTTTGTAATTGTCCGGGTTATTTTTGGCGTCCAGAAGTGTCTTTGTGGAGGTGACGTTAAATTGTACGTGCCAGCCGTCCATAGAGAAAAATGTCCGAATAAGATTTATGACCTTCACAACCCCTTCTTCAGTGGACATAACAGAAGGCGACAGACGGATATTTAAAAGATTCCCTCCGGTTATCAGGTGATTCGGCATTTTGGAAATGGAATTCAAGACGGCCGTAGGTCCAAGGGTATCCGTTCCATGGAAGGGAGAACAGCCTTCAGAAAGGGGTTCGCCCGCCTTCCGCCCGTCCGGGGAAGCGCCCACCGGTACGCCCTGGGGTACATTGCCGGAAATAGTGGCGGTGCAGGGATAGCTTAAGCATCCCACAGGCCCTCTTCCGATACGGGTGGTAGGGTATTTATCCTGCTCTTTCATAAAAGAAAGATAGATGTCGGAGCTGATTTGATCTACGAAATCGTCGTCGTTACCGAATTTTGGAGCTCGGTTTACCAGCATTCGGCGTATATTCTCGCCTTTTTCGCCTTCAAAATTATTGTGCAGGAATGCTAAAAGCTCGCCGGGGGCAATCCGTTTTTCCTCAAAGACAATTTTCTGTAAAGCGGCAAAGCTGTTGGCGGCATTGGTGATGCCCGTCTCCGGCCCGGTTACCATGTCATAGACGCTGCCGCCTTCCTTGGCATTCTTTCCCCGCGCGATGCAATCCTGAACCAGTCCGGAGCAGAAAGCGTCCGGCACTAACTCTTCCACAGCATAGTCGATGCAGTGCTCGCCGGTTACTCTTGTTTTTACAACATAGGACATCTGTTTGTCATAGGCGGCTCGTACTTCTTCCATGCTTTTCATGTCGGCGAGGGTTTTGTCCTGTTTCTGAAGCGCCAGTCCGGTGCGTATGTCAACGCCTCCGTTTAAAGTGATTTCCAGAACCTTGGCAAAATTGGTAAAGCTCATGCCGGCGCTCCGGTATCCGAATTTACCCGGTATAATCGGCTCGATACAGCCGACGATGGCATAATTATTGGCGTCTTTTTCCGTTACGCCGCGCTTCATCAGGGAAGGAATCATAACATGGTCTCCATGCATGGCAGGCATACCAAATCCTAATTTGATTACCTCAACACATTTATGCAGGTACTCTTCTGGATTCTTCTCATTCAACCGCGCGGATACATTGGGCTGGGTAAGACGGGTAAGGCTTACGCTGTCCAGACAGATCATGGTAAGGTCGTTGACTGCGTCTTCCCCTTCCGGCGTGATGCCTCCCAGAGTCAGATTCTGGTAAGTGGGGTCGCCGCCGGAGAACCGGGTATGGCTCCAGGGACGGATTTTGACAACGCCGAATGCCTTCACCCACAGGCATGCCAGAAGTTCGGTAGCAGTGCCTTGCGTGCAGCGGCCTTCGGCAAGATCCTTTTCATAGTAAGGATATAGATACTGATCCAGACGGCCGAAGGACATGGAGTGTCCGTTGCTTTCTATCTGGGAAAGCAGGTGGGCGAACCATACGCTCTGAACTGCTTCGTAGAAAGTTTCGGCAGGGCGTCTGGGAACACGTTCGCAGTTGGCTGCAATTGCGAGAAGCTCCGACTTGCGGGCAGCGTCTGTCTCTTTTTCTGCAAGTTGTCTGGCAAGCGCGGCGTAGCGCTCGGCGTAAATAATCATTCCTTCATAGGCGATAATGACTGATTCGTAAAAAATGCGTTTGTGATGGCTTGCGGGGTCGCTTAAGTCCAGCGCGCTAAGCCGGGTTTTCGCATCGTGGATAATGCCTTCGGCTCCTTTGTGAAGTAAGGCTTCAAAATCCAGCATAATATGCCCATCGCCGGAGGTCATGTTTCCGTTAGCAGAGAGGACCCCCATCTTGTAGGCTTCCTTTGCCTGCCGGGGAAGCGTGGCCTGACAGCGGTCCTCCAGCGTCTTTCCCTTCCACCATCCGGCAATTCTTAAGAGCTCTTCCCGGATGTTCTCAGGGACGAGAAAACGGTCTCCGGGACGTTTCGGTAATTCGTCAATCTCTTCAAAAATCCAGTTTACACAGTATTCCGGGAAAATAGAGGCGGCCCGTAAGGAGGCTGCGTGATTGCCGGCCAGCAATTGTCCGTCTTCGATAAAAAGGCTGATTTTTTTCAACACATTTTGAAATGCGTATGCGCGCTTTTTGATGGCGGGTTCGGCAGCGTGTTCTTTGTAGCCCTCGGTGAGATAACGGGCGCGTTCCACGCAGACCTCCTGATTCACATTAATGGATTCTTCTTTCAAATGTTTAATTCTTTCAGATTGTTTAGATGATAACCTGCATGTTTGATATGTTCGATACATGGTCCTGCCTGCTCCTTTTAAATTTATATATTTAAACTAGTTTACGAATTTATAATATTGTAAAAATAAATAATTGTCAATAGTGAAAAAATAAGATTTTTGAAATTTAAATGAAATAGGCATAAAGGTTATAAATATTAAATTACAGAAAATATATTGACATTTTTATTTTTTGGTATATAATAAACGTAAAGTAATTTACAAACGTATAAAAAGTAAATATTATAAAAGTAAATGTGCTGGACAATAAT
>CAOKJI010000166.1 GCA_948468495.1 uncultured Dorea sp.
ATCATCTCCGCCACCTCCATCTGTGTTTTCCCCTCGAAAAACCGAAGCTCGATGATGTACCGTTCTCTCTCTCCCAAATGTTTCATAGCTGCCTCCAGAGACAGATCTTCCACCCATTTTTCTTCTTTATTCTTCTTATCACTAATCTGGTCCATTACGTAGAGGGCGTCTCCGCCGTCGTTGTAGACCGGTTCCTGAAGACTCATAGGCGCCTGAATCGCATCCAGAGCAAAGATAATATCTTCCCCGGAAATGCCGATTTCCTCCGCAATCTCCTCTACCGTAGGCTCTTTCTGATGCTGTTTTACGTAGTTTTCCTTGGCATAAATCGCCTTATATGCCGTATCCCGGAGAGAACGGCTGACCCGGATACTGTTATTGTCCCGCATATAACGCCGGATTTCCCCGATAATCATCGGCACCGCATAGGTGGAGAATTTCACATCCAGCTCCGTATTGAAATTATTAATCGCCTTAATCAGCCCGATACAGCCAATCTGGAACAAATCATCCGGATTCTCATTACTGTTTCCAAACCGCTTAATCACACTGAGCACTAATCTTAGGTTCCCTTTAATATACTCCTCTTTAGCTTCCTCATCTCCTGCTTTGATCCGCGCAAACAAAGCCTCCTT
Source organism: uncultured Dorea sp. (assembly GCA_948468495.1). Next base: position 636 of record CAOKJI010000166.1, read on the forward strand.
CTCCTGATCGCTCAGAATCGGAAGCTTTGCTGTATTTACTCCGCATATTTCAACTTTTCCCTGTGCCATAACAGACCTCCCGCCAGATGTATATTTATCACAGACTGTGATTCTATCTAGTAGAAATTCTGTCCATATGCAGTTTGGTTATTCCCTCTTAAGGGAAAATAAAAAAACTTTTAGACCTTGACAATAAAATTATCTGTCCCACTTATCTGCAAGATTCTGAATCTGCGTCTCAAATTTGGCAAGGTCTTTATTAGCGAGGCCTTCGTTCTTAAGAACCACCTGCATAAGCCTCTTAGCCGCCGCAATAACACGCTCGAAGGCTGCATTTGCGCGTGCTCTGGCAGGCTTCTCCACTACCTTCTTCGGCACCGGAGTTCCCGCTGTGATAATGGTATTGGTCGCCAAATCCACACAACCGCCGGAATACGGCGCAAAAGCCGGACAGCCAATCTGCTCGGAAGCAAGCCCTGCGAACCGGTCGGTAACCGCATCCTCGCCATGTACCACCATAATCCGCTCCGGCTTTTTCTCAAAGCCCTTAAGCCATGCCAGAAGCCCGTTCATGTCCGCATGGCCGCTGATACCCTTAAGCGTCACAATATGAGCGTTTACCTCAATATTCTCTCCGAAGAGCTTCACAAATTCCGCCCCTTCAATCAGCTTGCGCCCAAGGGTTCCCACTGCCTGATAGCCCACGAAGCAGATGGTACACTCTTCCCTCCACAGGTTGTGCTTCAAGTGATGGCGAATCCGCCCCGCGTCACACATACCGGAAGCAGAAATAATAACTTTGGGCTTCTCGTCAAAGTTAATCAGCTTGGAATCGTCGCTGGTAACCGACGTCTTAAGCCCTGGAAACTGCAGCGGATTAATTCCTTTATTTACCAGCTTCATAGCCTCCTCGTCAAAGCAGGCTTTTACATTTTTATTGAATACTTTGGTAGCTTCCACAGCCAGCGGGCTATCCACATATACTTCAAAATCCGGATAGTCCGACACCAGATTCCTTTCTTTGATTTCCCGAATGAAATACAGTATCTCCTGAGTACGCCCTACCGCGAAGGACGGAATAACCACGTTGCCGCCTCTTGCGAAAGTCTCGGAAAGAACCTTTGTAAATTCCCCTACATAATCCGGGACCACATCTCCATGCGTCCTGTCGCCATAGGTAGACTCAATCACAATATAATCGGCTTCCTTCACATACTGCGGACTCTTGATAATCGGCTGGTTTGGATTCCCCACATCACCGGAAAATACAATCTTCTTTGAAATCCCGTCTTCCGTAATCCATACCTCAACGCTTGCAGAACCCAAAAGATGCCCCACATCCATAAACCGTACTTCTATACCCTCACAGAGCGTAATCTTCTGGTCGTAGCCGCAGGGCGCCAGAAGTTTAATCGCCGCCTCTGCATCCTCCATGGTATAGAGCGGCTCATACTCCGGCGCTCCGCTTCTTCTGCCTTTGCGGTTTCTCCATTCCGCCTCAAATTCCTGAATGTGCGCACTGTCACGCAGCATGATATTGCACAAATCCGATGTGGCAAATGTGGTGACGATTTCCCCCTGAAAACCATGCTTACAAAGAAACGGAATCTTCCCCGAATGGTCAATGTGCGCATGGGTCACCAGTATGTAGTCAATGTCCGCCGCGTTAACCGGGATATCCTGGTTCTCGTACAGATCCGGTCCCTGCTCAAGTCCGCAATCCACCAGAATGTTCTTCCCGCATGCCTGAAGTAAATGACAACTTCCAGTAACTTCATGGGCTGCGCCAATAAATGTTAGCTTCATGAATTCATCCCCTTTTTCTTTTAGTGTATCACATTCAGACGTATTTTACCATTTCGCGTTTCAATCTCTGCATAATTTTTTTCTCCAGACGGGAAATATAGGACTGGGATATCCCCAGCATATCCGCCACCTCCTTCTGCGTCTTTTCTTCCCCATTCTGCGTGCCGATTCCAAACCGCATACGAACTATCATCTGTTCCCTTCCGGAAAGCCTTCCAAGAGCCTTGATTAACACCTTCCTTTCTGCTTCGCTTTCCAAATCCCTGTAAATCGTATCCTCATCTGTTCCTAATATATCGGATAACAGAAGTTCATTGCCGTCCCAATCCACATTCAGGGGTTCGTCTATGGAAACCTCCAGCTTTGTCTTATTATTTCTCCGCAGATACATCAGAATTTCATTCTCAATACAGCGGGAGGCATAAGTAGCAAGTTTAATCTTTTTCTGTGGATTAAATGTATTAATCGCCTTAATGAGTCCAATCGTCCCGATAGAAATCAAATCCTCTACTCCGATTCCTGTATTATCAAATTTCTTAGCTATGTATACCACCAGTCTTAAATTATGTTCAATCAGTATTTTCTTAGCGTTCTGCTCGGTCTCTGTCCCAATCTCGGCAATCGTCTCCGCCTCCTCCTTCGCATCCAGAGGAGCCGGCAGAACATCCGCTCCGCCAATGTAATAGACCTCTCTGGTCTCCGGGAATAAAAATGTTCTGGCATTTGAAATAAACTTCCATTTCCATTTACCAGGTACTACTAAATTCATCATGCTTACCATCCTCCTGTCATATATCTGGGTTTAATATCACATCGCATTCACTTCCAAAAGAGGATTCTTCACTAATTGCAACCATAGGCTGTTCCACCCGCCGCTCATTCTTACCGGATATACAGATGCAGTCTATGGACAGCACCGGAATGACTCCCAATCCTTTTGCAATTGTCCGGTAAGGAATATAGCGTAACCCTTCAGGCATTTTCCCCCCAAAGAGTTTCTTTGCCAGCCTGTTACTGATAATAGTGACAGATTTTCCACTAATCTCATCTCTCAATTGATTCCCTGTATCCACAATAGCCTCTGCCCGGCAGCTTTCATCGCCAAAAAACAAGGTTACAGAACAATGAGACTCTCCAAAATGGAATAATCCAGCCAGTATTTTCAATACTCCGGAAGCAAGATAATAGCTCGCCATGGCCAGCGCAAAAAACAAACTTCCAACCTCTATATACTGGTTCAAGTATTCAAAAATCCCCCCTACCAGAAAACCACTAATATATAGTGTAATCAGAGCCCGGAAAAAGCTTTGCAGGCTTCGGATGGGAAGTCCCAAAAGCAGCATAGCCGACGGCGCCAGAATGTAGAATAATACAACTTTCACAAACGTAAACGGAATCCCGACAGCCGCCACAACACAAGTCAGAAAAGCTCCAAGCAAAGCTCCAAGACAAATCCTTCCATAAGAGGGAGAAAGTTTTAACACCTTCTTTGTGACGAGGAGCAATATATAGTCCATCAGGAAATTCACGAGAAATAGTACGTCTATGTACAGTTCATAATACACATTCCGTCCTCTTTTCAAATTTTCCTCTGACTGCCATCTCAAACATGTTGTGTCAGCCAGGCAAAATTTATTATAGGGGATGGCCAATAAAGAATTTGTCAGTTGATGCTGAGAAAAATGAAGATTCTTTCGACAGGACTCGCAGGTTTTTGAAATATTCTGGGAGAAATACTGCTCATAAAAAAAGACACCAGGTTTCCCTGGTGTCTTTTTTATTTTTTGAAGAAGTCTGGTATCTTGATGGACTGTTCTTTTACTTTGGAGGTTGGTACTTTTGGTGTGTCTAAGGTGGGGGCTGTTCCGCCTACGGTTCTTCTCGGCATAGGGGTTACTCCGGCCTTTGCACCTGCAACGCCGCCCAAATCTACTCTTGGCGAATACACCTGTCTCTCGTAAGAAGAGGCCGGCGGTACCATAGTCTGACGCTGTACGCCCTCTAATCTGGATTTTAACTTGGAGGATGTGCCGCCTACATTATGTAGTCCTGTTGCAATGACGGTAATGGTTGCTTCGTCAGCTCGGGAATCATCATACATAGCTCCAAAGATAATATTCGCGTCTTCTCCTGCAAGCTCCTGCACATACTCGGCCGCATCGGATGCATCCATCAGCGTAATATCGCCGGATACATTAATGATTACATGGGAAGCCCCTGCAATGGTCGTCTCAAGCAGAGGACTTGCAACCGCCTGCTTAACTGCTTCAAGCGCTTTGTCGTCTCCACGTCCCTGACCAATTCCGATATGAGCTATACCCTTATCCGTCATAACAGTCTGCACGTCCGCAAAGTCAAGGTTAATCAGAGAAGGTACGTTAATCAAATCTGTAATCCCCTGAATCCCCTGCTGTAATACCTCGTCCGCTTTCTTCAAAGCTTCCGGCATCGTCGTTCTTCTGTCAACAACTTCTAACAGCTTGTCATTCGGAATGACAATCAATGTATCTACACTCTCTTTTAACTTCTCAATCCCGCCAAGCGCATTGTTCATACGGGTCTTAGATTCAAAACGGAAGGGCTTCGTTACAACGCCTACCGTAAGCGCGCCCTGCTCCTTGGCAATACGCGCCACCACCGGAGTTGCTCCGGTTCCGGTTCCGCCGCCCATTCCACATGTAACAAATACCATATCAGCGCCTTTTAACGCAGCGGAAACCTCTTCTGCACTTTCTTCAGCCGCCTTCTCTCCAATCTCAGGTCTTGCTCCTGCTCCAAGTCCCTTTGTAATCTTATCGCCAATTTGCATCAATGTAGGAGCCTTACATAACTGTAACGCCTGTTTATCTGTATTAATAGCTATAAATTCAACACCGGCAATCTGTTCGTCAATCATTCGGTTCACAGCGTTGTTCCCGCCTCCGCCGACACCTACAACAATTATTTTTGCCGCCGCTTCTGATTCGTTCGTCTTAATTTCTAGCAAGGGTTTCTCCT
>CAOKJI010000167.1 GCA_948468495.1 uncultured Dorea sp.
CCCAATTTATCTCGTACTAATAAGTAATACTTTTTAGTAATATTATTAATATTTTTCATCGTATACTTGTAACCAAACTACATCCATGTTATAGTATAGTAAAATATTAGCAACAAGGAGCGCCTTTTATCATGAATAAAAAGAAAGTCACCATGACGGATATCGCCGCCCGGACAGGATTGTCCCAATCAACCATTTCCATGATACTAAATAAAAAAAACTCAGCGCGTTTTTCTGAGCAGACAATCCAGACCGTCTATGAAGCCTGCAGAGAACTGGGTTACGAACACCCTAATTTTTCTTCCAACGATTCAAAATTTATAATGATTATGAGCGAGAATCTTACTATCCCCTATTATTCGCAAACGGCCCAGCAAATAGACTATATCGCAAATATGAATGGATACCGCACAATCATATGCAACACGAACCGCAATAAAGACTTAGAGCTTTCCTATCTGCAATTCGCTCTGCAGAAACATGTCTCTGGTATTATTTACTTAACTTACCCAAACCATCCGGAAAAGGTAAATGAAGTATCGAAAAAAATTCCCATTGTCGCAATATGCGACGAGGCAGAAAACCTCTCTATTGACATCATAGAGATAGATAATATGCAGTCGTCCGCTTTACTCATTGATCATCTGGTCGGACTTGGCCATAAAAGAATCATGCTGTTTACCGCCTCTCCCGACACAAATCTTGGACGGCATACCCGCGTAAAGGGATTAAAATACCAAATGTCACAATACGGACTGGAGGATTCCCTTTTCATCCGCTCTAAAAACGTTAACTGGAAAAGCGAATTATCCGGCGAAGTGAACGACTATACCATCGGATATGAATTTATGCAGGATTCAGACGTATTTCGTATGGGCGCAACCGCCTTTATAGGCATGACGGACGTCATGGCAAGAGGCATTGCCGACGCCCTGTTAGAACAGGGATACCAAATCCCTGAAGACTATTCTGTATGCGGATACGACAACCTGATATATTCAAAGCTTTTGCCGCTCTCCCTCACTACAGTTGAACTCTTCATTGACCAGAGAGCCAAATCTGCCTTTGACTTATTACTGCGCAATATCGATATACTAAATGATAAACCAGACGCCCTGTTCCAGAATGCTCGTATCAAGATTGAGCATCCCTCCGTCCTGATTGTGCGCAATTCCACAGGTCCGGCTAAAGAAAAATAGCTCCCTGTGGATTTGATTCCATCGCTGCACAATACCCGGTTTTATACAGAGTGAACCGTATATCTGTTCAGACCGCTTAGAAAACAAAAGTAAAAAAGGAGTTCACCAATGATTGACGCTCATATTCACTATTCCCATTCTATGGGAGAAGAACGCTTAAAAGAAATAATAAAAGAAATGGAATTAGAAGCAATCGCCCTTCTCTGCATCCCCAAGGGCGGCGCTGACCCTGTCGAGAAGGACGCTTTCGCATTCCGCGATTCCTGCGATATCCCTGTATACATTTTCGGGGGATTAAGCCGCGGCATTTACCGTCAGGAAATGTCTGTATCCTCTTTTGCCGCAGACGCCGACGCAGAACTTTCCAGACTTCTTGAACTGGGCTGTACGGGAATCAAGATGCTGGAAGGAAAACCGGACGTCCGCAAGGCCTTCCCTGTTCCCGACTTTGATTCCGAATATTTTGATTCCTTCTTTGAACGACTGGAACGGGAACAAATCCCTTTGGTTTTTCATGTGAATGACCCGGAAGAATTTTGGGACAGTGAAACGGTTGCAGACTATGTAAAAAAAGCCGGCTGGTTCTATGACAGCACATTCATAAACAACGAAGAACAATACGCTCAGATTTTGAGACTTTTAGCACGCCATCCCCATTTAAAAGTATTGTTCCCTCACTTTTTCTTCTTATCGAACCGCTTAGAACGATTGGCAGAAATCCTGGATTCCTATCCAAACGTACGGATTGACTTAACGCCTGGCATTGAGCTGTACTATAATCTCTCCGCGCAAGGGCAGACTGCAAAGCAATTCATCCATCGCTATCAGAATCGAATCATTTACGGAACCGACATAGGAGCCCGGGCGCTGATTCGTACCGAGAACGTATTACTCTCGTTAGAGGAATGCCGCTCCAGAGTCCGGCTGATTCGGGGATTTCTTGAGACAGAAGGAGACTATCTCCTTACCGAAGACGGGCATTACGTCGTAGAACGAAAGCCCACAGTCATGCATGGACTGGGGCTTTCCGATGATGTGTTAAATAAAATATACCGGCAGAATTTTTTAGACTTTATCAATAACTCTTAATTGAAAATCTTCATTCATTACCGTTCATTTGGCAAACAGCGGATTGAATCAGGAGCATTTCCCTAAGCAGACGATATCTCCTGATTCAATCCGCGTCCTCCAGATTAACGCAGTTCCTTCGGAAGCGCCGGAGTCCCCTGTCCGTAATGCCGGAAGACCTCCACTGCCCGCTCCACCTGCTTATCATTCAGCTCTGGCACCTCTTTATCCATACTGTACGCAATCGAATAGGTCCTTGCCGCCTCTTCCAAATACACGCACGCGCAAAGGGCCTGTTTCAGACTGTCCCCTACGCTTACCACGCCATGGTGCTTGAGGATTACAGCTAACCGGTCTCCAATGTTCTCCACCACCTCAATTCCCATCTGCTCGCTGGCAGCCGATGAGTAAGGACATACTTTTACGCTGCCTCTCGTTGCATTGGCCAGGGTGGTCAGATTACAGGGAATCTCATCGGTAATCAGCCCGACTCCCGTCGCATAAGGCTGATGGGTGTGAATCACCGCATTCACCTTTGGCATATGCTTTAAGATGTAGAGAAGCGCCACCGTATCCACAGACGGCTTCCGCTCACCCTCCACAATATTGCCCTCTATATCCATTACCAGAACATCCTCCGGTACCATATCTTCATAAATCATGCCTGACGGCGTTACCAGAATCTCCCCCGAAGGCATGCGAAGCGTAACATTTCCTCCGGACAATGCAATCAGACCGTAACGGTCCATCTTCTTACCCGCTTCAATCATCTCTTTCTTTTCCTGTTCAAACATAGTCTTTACTTCTCCTTCTTATTCAGACACGCTCTAGCTATCTCTTTTTCACTGCATGTTTCTGAATCTGTCTCGCAAGCTGCTTCTGCGCTCTCGCCTGCTGCTTCCGGGCAACTTTTTGCTTCTTTAATTTCTTCGACTCAATGCTTCCCTGAATGGCCTTTGCCTTCAGTCCCTGGGGATCTATCTCAACCTCTTTGTCAAATAAGAACCGAAACAGCTTTTCCCCTTCACTGTAATAATAACAGTTCACCCAATAACGGCCCCGGAAGATTCCGGCCTCATTAATCCGCACAAACATCTTTGTGCCGGATGCAAGAGGCTTGCATCGGAATTTGCGTATCTCTGCCCAGTCATAATGATGCGATTTCCGGTAAGCAGAAAACGTAATCCCTTTCTCATCAATTTCCACCTTAGACGGATTGGCAATGGAAACAAAGGTCTCCCACACAAAATATCCTGACACTACCACTGCTCCTACCCAGAGAAGGGGATTCTCCCCTGTCGCCAGCTGAAAAACGGAGTAAAAAAAGATAAAAGTACAAAAAACAGCCGTTACTGTTATTTTTCTAAAATACACGTTGGAATCATATTCATACGTATGCAAACCTGCTCTCCTTTCGCCAATGCCTTTCCCCACAGGGATTCCCTATAGTCTGGCAGGCACCCTTTTTGAAAAAAGGATGCCTGCAAAAAATGTCAATGACACAATACTGTTAGCCGGCTGCATGCATCTCGGCAGCTTCCTTCAGAATCTTCTTTCTATTTACCAGCGCAAGGCCGACCGCAATCACGCCGACAACCGCAATTCCCACGAACGGATTAATCCAGTTCAGTCTGGTAATTGCCCAGGTCAGCGGGTTCGCACCGTCGCAGATACTTGAAATCGCTGTTGCAGAGCCCATGTCAAATCCAGCCTTCTGCGCGGCAGGAGTAATCCACTGGGACAAATCAGTTGCAATATAGAGACCTGCCGTCAGTACAACGATACCGATAATCAGAGCCCGGAAACCATTTCCCTTAACCACTGGGGTAATCAACACGAACATCCATGGGATAACCGCCAAATCGGCAAACGGCATTACCTGGTTACCAGGAAGCAGCACTGCTAAGAATACGGTAATCGGAACCAGAACCAGCGCTACAGAAAGGGTCATCGGGTGTCCAACGCCTACTGCCGAGTCAAGACCGATGTAAATCTTACCGCGGTTAGAGAACTTCTTCTCAATAAACTCTGAAGCTGCGTCGGATACCGGAAGCAAACCTTCCATCAGAAGGGCCTCCATCTTCGGAATCAGCACCAGAACTGCGCCAAGATTTACGCCAAGCTGCAGAATCGCCGGAATATCATAGCCTGCTACCGCGCCGATGATAATACCAAGGACCGTACCAACCAGAATCGGCTCGCCGAATACACCGAATTTCTTCTGCATCTTCTCAATATCAAAGTTAATCTTATTCACGCCCGGAATCTTATCCAGAATCCAGTTAAACAGCATGGCAATCGGAGCATAAGCCGTTGTAAAACCATGGGGAAGAGATACGCCTGGAAGTCCCAGCGTCTCCTCAACGCCGCCTGCGGTCCAGTCGCCAAGCACCATAATAATAACCATGTTCAGAACCGCGGCAATCACGCCGTATACCTGATTACCGGTTACAACCGCTACCAGAGCGCCGGTAAATGCAAAATGCCAGTAATCCCAGATATCCACGTCTACAGTCTGGGTCGTATTCGTCAGAAGCATGACAATATTCACCGCCAGACAAACCGGGATAATAATCGTACCAACCGTTGAGGCAAATGCAATCTGAGCCGCAGCCGGCCAGCCTACGTCAATCACGGACAGGCTTAAGCCGAAACGCTCCGCCATCTGTGTTACAGCCGGCGCAAGGTTATCGCCCATCAATCCAGTTACAAGCCCCAAACCAATAAAACCAATACCTACCGTCAAGCCTGCACGAAGAGACTTGCCGAATCCAGCGCCTAAGATCACTCCCATGATACAGATAATAATCGGCATCATTACATTAGCACCCAGGTCACTTATGTACTGGAAAAAACCTAAGAAATAATTCATTACTTTATTCTCCTTCCTTATTCAGTCGCGTAAATCCACCATTGTTTCATCATGAGTCAGCCAGCCGCTATTTCTGCAGAATCTCAACAATCTGATCTACAATCGGCTCGGTACCTCTTCCTAACAGGAACGCCGTACCGATTACCAGCGGGCAGTGGCACTCGCCGCCCAATACAGTGGTAGAAATCACCATATCATACTGTTTGGACTTCTCGGCAACCTCCGAAGCCTTCCCCTGAGTAATCTGGACCTGACCCTTA
>CAOKJI010000168.1 GCA_948468495.1 uncultured Dorea sp.
AAATACGGTTTGTAACGGCGACAAACCCCTCTTCATTTTTCAGATATCCAAACATTGTCCCCAGATTAACCGGTTGCACATATATCTGTTTTTTAACTGAGTGTAAACGGAAAAAATATGCTATACTATTTACTGACTGTTACTATTCACGGCTTATGAACCGCTTATAGTAACGGTTCGGACAGATATTTACAATTAATGTACTTAAGTCCGTTATGGTAAATTTTTCTGAGCAGGCACTCCATCCGGACAGCCTGCAAATAACAAAAGAGCAAAAATAGTAGAAAGGAATCGAACACCATGAGAGCTTATGAAAGATTATTAAAATACGCTGCGATACGTACTCCCAGCGATGAGAACAGCAATACAGTTCCTTCATCCCAGTGCCAGTTTGACCTGGCTAGAATTTTGGAAACGGAGATGAGAGCATTGGGACTTCAGGATGTGCAGCTTACCGAACAATGCTATCTGTATGGCCATCTTGCGGCCACCGAAGGGTATGAAAACCGGCCGGTTATTGGTTTTATCGCACATATGGATACCGTTTCTGATTACTGCAATCACGCTATCACCCCTGTTCTAACTGAAAACTATAGCGGAGAAGCTATGGAAATTGCAGAAAGCGGATTAACGCTTGATCCGGCAGTATTTCCACACCTTAAGAGTCTAAAAGGACAGACGTTAATCACAAGTGACGGGACAACGATACTGGGCGCTGACGACAAAGCCGGGATTGCCGAAATCCTCACCATGATAGAATACGTTCAGGAGAGAAATATCCCGCATGGAAAGCTGTGCGTTGCATTTACTCCCGACGAGGAAGTCGGAAGCGGAGCAAAACATTTCGATATTGGAAAATTCGGCGCCGATTACGCATATACGCTTGATGGAGACACAGAAGGCGAAATCCAGTATGAGAATTTTAACGCCTGCAAAGCATATTTTGATATCCGGGGTTTCAGCGTTCATCCCGGTACTTCTAAGAATACCATGATAAATGCTTCTCTGGTTGCAATGGAAATCAATCAATTGCTTCCTGGCTGCGAAACTCCAAGGGGAACTGAGGATTACGAAGGATTTTACCATCTTGAACGCATGTCTGGCGACTGTGCCTCGGCAAATCTTCAATACATAATTCGGGATCATGACCGGAATTTGTTTGAAGCCCGTAAGCGGACGCTCCGTTTAATTGAGAAAAACCTGAATGAAAAATGGGGCGAGGGCACTGTCAGTCTGACTATTACCGAACAATATCAAAATATGGCCGAAATCATCGCTGGATGTATGCATCTGGTTGACAATGCCAAATCCGCCTGCTGTGCAGCCGGCGTAACTCCTCTTATCTCCCCTATCCGCGGCGGTACAGACGGATGCCAGTTAAGTTTCAAGGGGCTTCCCTGCCCGAACTTAGGTACCGGCGGCCATGCATTCCATGGTCCCTATGAGCATATTACGGCAGAAGCCATGGACAAAAGTGTAGATGTGATAATTGAACTGGTAAAACTGTACGCAGACCAGCCATAGTATATCTTTTCTGCAGGCGCTGCTTCACAAGCACAGGCGTTATGGCAAGCTACGCCGAGGCTTGGAATGCAGCGCCCTCCCGGATGACGACACGCTTTAGCGCCGACTACATCAAGGCTTGGAATGCAGCGCTCTCTGAAATCAAGTCTTTGCGGCGCCGCCGCGGCTTCTATGCAATGCAGTTGCATAACCGACTGTCTCTTTGCATAAGTATAGACAAAACATTACAGGAAATAGCTATGCCTAAAAAACGTACGATTGCCGCACTTTTACTTTCCTTAAGTCTGTTATTAGTTTTCTGCTGTGTCGAAAGCGACCGCTTATTTTTCAATGCCGACCGCAAATTTGAATCATTTACCGAATCTTTATTCTCTCAGGAAGTTTCCTCTAATACAATTACGCTGCATTACACATTGTGCAACCCGTCTGACTACGGTATTGATAACCCCGCCATCTCCCTTGGCACATATTCTGTATCTTCCGCCGAGATCTGCGCCGCTACAGAAAACTGCTTAAGCATCTTAAATAAAATACCCTATCAGGAGCTAAATTCTGACAATCAGCTCACCTGGAAGGTTCTTGAGGATTCTCTCAAACGGACTCTCGATGGCGCTCCGTATTCTTTATACGATGAGCCTTTAAGCCCAATGACAGGCATTCAGTCCCAGCTTCCAGTGCTTCTGTCAGAGTACCGTTTCTATCGGGAAACAGATGTAGCTACTTATCTCGAACTTTTAAAAACCGTTCCGGAACATTTTGATTCTCTGCTCTCCTTCGAGCAGGCCAAATCAGAAGCCGGACTGTTTATGGCCTCCTATACTGTCGATTCTATTATTGACGAATGCAATTCATTTCTTGGCATGGGGAACAGTAATTATCTGTATTCCTCCTTTGAAAAAAGATTAGATGAACTGGAAGATTGCGACCAGTCTAAAAAGGATTCATATATTTCTGAGAATAAACAGGCTCTGGAAAACTATGTTTTTCCCGCTTATCAGAAATTAGCCGCCGATCTCATGAAACTTAGAGAAAGCGGAAGAAACCAGAACGGACTATGCTATCTTCCTGACGGCTCTGCTTATTATGAATATCTTGTAAAGGACGAAACCGGTTCTGAGCGAACCATCGAAGAATTAGAAGCGCTAACAAAGCAGCAGATGCGCGATGATTTGCTAGCAATGCAGGAAATCCTCTCTTCGCCGGAATATGCATCCCTCGCCGGCGCTTCAGCGGCCGACGCGCTCCAGGATGAGGATCCTGACAATACCGGCGGAAACCTGCCCGGCTCTGCGTCCGAAAACAGTTCCGGCAATACTTCCGGCTCTGCGTCCGAAACCTCTGCCGGATTACTTCCCGAATTTACACTGGCGGACTCCAACCCCGACTCCATTTTAATTGACTTAAAGGGTAAATTAAAAGATAATTTTCCGGCCATCCCCGATACTCCTACCGATGTGAAATACGTTCAACCAGAAATGGAAGAATACTTAAGCCCGGCCTTTTACATGGTTCCCGCCATAGATAACACCGACAACCAGACAATTTATATCAATCCCGGCCATTTACCGGATGATTTAGACTTATATACCACGCTGGCACATGAAGGATATCCCGGTCATCTCTACCAGAATGTATATTATGCCGCCTCTGACCCGGCCCCTGTCCGAAGCCTTTTAGGCTGCGGCGGCTATACGGAAGGATGGGCCACTTACACAGAAATGATGAGTTACTATACCACAGGATTACCAGCCAGGCAGGCAACGCTTCTACAGCGCAATGCTTCTGTTTTGCTGGGTATTTATGCCCTGGCCGATATGGGTATTCACTATGAAGGCTGGACGCTGATTGATACGGTATCCTTCTTTCACCAATATGGTATTTCCGATACTAATGTAATTGAAGACATCTATGACCTGATTATAGCCGACCCTGCAAACTACCTGAAATATTATATTGGATACGTAGAATTTCTCGAATTAAAAAAAGAAGCAATCGAAAAATGGGGGGAAGATTTTACCCAAAAACGCTTCCATAAAGCCGTACTCGATGCGGGGCCTATGCCCTTTTATCTGCTTAGGGATACCATTTTCCGGCAGTAAGAACATGATAAAATCAGTCTGCCAGCAACAATCTTTTTCTTGCTGGCAGATTGTAACAGTGAGTTCAAGCCTTCACTTCTTTTTATTTTCAGCATCCCAATATCTGCGCAGCTTCTGTTCATCCAGATTATCTACGAACTTTTTCTTAGTCAGCAGAAAATCCTCAATGTCCATTAAAATATGATAGAGTATCGCTCTGCTCTCAAATTCCTCTCTGGTTCTCGGAAGCCTCTCCCTTCTCATATCCTCAAAGAGTTCTTCTAACTTCTCAATCTGCTTCTCCGGCAGATTCACCTCAACCACATACTGCTTCATATAAAGCAAATACTCGGAAACCACATGGGCCTGCACCGGCATAGACCGGACCTTTCTCATCTCCGCATGCAGGTTGTGCAAGATTTTACACTGCTGATAGCGCATCTCAAGATATTCTATGTAGTATCCCGGGTGGGACTGAAACGTATTATCCTGATATTCCTGCGCTTCTCTGATATACGCTAAAAGCTCTGCCTCCAACGCCCGCATATCCAGCCATACATTCTGCTCCATTGGTTTACCCGACAGATATAATGCCAGCTCCCCGATAATTCCCTGAAGCTGGTACTCCACATAGCGCATCCCGTCAATAATATCCTGCCTGCGATTGTGGTCGTCATTGAACAGATTCATAATCAGCGCAATGATAACTCCTATCACCACAAGCAACAGCTCGCTTCTCACAAATTCCACCGTATATTCCCCGCTGGACAGAAAATGCACGCCTACCAGCGCATTTACCGAGATCGTCCCCATCCAGTCCAGCATCCCTGCAATCAGCACATTTGCAAATACATACAGGCCGTAACCCAGCCAGCCGTCATCAATAAAATTAAAGATAATCCCCGCCAGCAGAACCGCAATGAAAAAAGAAAGAATCCGGTAAACAGATAATCTCACTGTATCCCATTTTGTAGACATTAGCGTAAGCAGAGCAATTGTCCCAGCCGGAGCAATCTGCTCTAACTCCAGCATCGAAGCAATTGCAATTGCCACGCTGCTGCCGATTCCAATCTTAAGCGCCCGCAGTATAATCTTTTTGATTTTCTTTTCTTTACTAAACATGCTTCCTCCCCAAACCATGACTCTCATCTGGAAATCCTTTTACACTATATCGGACTACTGATGTCTGATAAATACATCTTGTGAGACAACCGTATGTCCATAGAGGGGTACCCTGTGGGCGACGCGAGACATGTTCCTCTTACGATTATCTTTTTTTTATCTTATAAGCCTCATTTTTAATCTCTCTATATCTATCTTTGTCAGTTGTATCCTACTCATTTTTTCTCATAGTATATCCTTTTCCTGACATTTATCCTCTGTCTGCAATATTATAAATCAATTCGATATTGGGAGATACAGAAAACAAATCATTGTCGATTGCATTTCGTACAGAATCCGTATTACGTTTCAGATAATCTGACGCATAAACACATTTGATAGGCTGAGTTTCATCTGCTATATCTTTTTTTAAAAATGTGTAGGTATGTTTCGGCAGAGGCAAGTCCAGGATATCTGAATTATGCGTAGTAAAAAATAATTGTTCATTGTCCTTCAAACTTTGTATCATTACATTTAAAAATGCTTTTTCTATTTCACTGTGAATATAAGAAAATTTTTCATCACAGTAATAAAATCCATTTTTATGTGCATAGATGGAGGCAACAAAACGTGCAATATCTATCCCTGCTTTTGTACCGCTGGATAAAAAGTTAGACTTGATTATCTCCCCATC
>CAOKJI010000169.1 GCA_948468495.1 uncultured Dorea sp.
GGACAACATCTTGCAGAAAGCAATTTGGGGGCACGCTCTAGAGAGCCGTACTGCATCCGCGGCGATGAAGATAAAGAATCAGTTTATTCATGGAAATTGTCTGGATATGGAGCTGGTATTAGGGAAGTTCGTGGAGCATTTTACGGATATTTATGGGGATAATACGGAACGGTTTGTAGAAGAAAATGGACGCCGGTTATTTCTGCTGTATCTGAAGCCTATCATCAATGGAACGGGTAATTATTATATAGAAGCCAGAACCAGAAGTATGGGGCGTACGGACGTTATTGTGGATTATCTCGGAACTCAATATATAGTGGAGATGAAGATTTATCATGGAAATGAATATAATCTGCGCGGGGAGGAACAGTTAAAAGGCTATTTGGACGATTATCATATGCAGACAGGATATATGCTCAGCTTTAATTTCAATAAAAAGAAGCAGGTCGGGGTCCGTAAAGTGATACTGGGCGATAAGACGCTGATTGAGGCGATTGTATAAAAAAGTTCCACCTGTACGGCCCGGAACTGCCTGTGAAAAATAAAACAAAAGTAAAGGCTGCTGCGTGAAAGAGGTAAAATGCTTAAGTGCAGCAGCTTTGTAACAGTTCAGCCGTCGTCCGCTCCGGCCTGCAAACTGTTACCAGTGTGTTGATGTGATAATCACAAGACTAGTAATAGGTCAATACATAGAAAAGAATCGAAAATTTCGTGAAAATGTGACAAACAAAAATTGGATATTTCGTGAAAGAATAGAGATTAATAATTGAAAAAATCGTGAAAAAACGGTGTATGACAATTGCGAAATTCGAGATAATATGGTACTGTAAAGGCATATTATATGGATAGAAGGAGCGGCGCGCCATGGTATATGAGCGGAAAATATACGGAGAACTTAAGAGATGGAAAGAACTTGCCCATGGAACGTCGGCTGTTCTGCTTGAGGGGGCAAGGCGTATTGGAAAAAGCACGATTGTCGAGGAATTTGCGAAGAACGAATATGAAGATTATATAATTCTGGATTTTGTAAAGGAATCGAAAGAGATAAAGCAGAATTTTGAGGAAAATCTGGGAGATTTGGATTCATTCTTCCGCAATTTGTTTCTGTTGAAAGGTAAGGGATTGCCAAAGAAGAAGTCTGTAATCATATTCGATGAGGTACAATTGTTTCCCATTGCCAGACAGGCGATTAAATACCTGGTAGCAGATGGGAGATATGATTATATTGAAACAGGCTCTCTGATTTCAATTCGCAAAAATGTTCAAAATATTTTGATTCCGTCCGAAGAATACAAGCTCAAGATGTATCCGATGGATTTTGAAGAATTTCTTTGGGCAAATGGCGACAGGATTACGGTTCCGGCGATTCGCGAGGCATTTGCGAAGAGAAAGCCTATGGGAGAAGCGGTTCATAGAAAAATCATGCAGAAGTTCCGCACTTATATGGCCGTAGGCGGTATGCCGCAGGCAGTCGCGGCTTTTGCAGAAGGGCGCAGTTATGAGGAAATTGACTTTATTAAGCGGAATATCCTTTCGCTCTATGAAGAAGATTTGGCGAAATATGATACAGATAACAAGGAAAAGGCATCTGTTATTTATAAGACGATTCCGGAACAATTGGGGAATCACAATTCTCATTTTAAGTTTTCCCTGGTGGAGAAGAATGCAAGGTATAAGAATTATGTGGATGCGGTAGGATTTGTAGCCGAATCTATGATAGGAAATGAGTGCATTCATGTGACGATGCCGGAAGTGGCGCTGGAAGCCTACGCTGACAGGAGCAATTTTAAATTATATATGGGAGATACAGGGCTGCTGGTGTCACAGATTATGAAAAGCGGCGGTGAAATGGGTACAGACTTGTACAAGGCGCTGATTTTTGATAAGCTGGGGATTAATCAGGGAATAATGCTGGAAAATATGATTGCTCAGATATTGAGGGCCAACGGATATCAGCTTTATTTTCATGAATTTATGTATCAGCCGGCTGAGGGAAAGGGAGAAAAAAAATATGAAATTGATTTTCTGATTGTGAAAGAGAAGAAAATATGCCCCATTGAAGTTAAATCCTCCGGTTATAAAAGACATGCGTCTTTCGATTATTTTATCCGCAAATATCCAGTAAAAATTGGAGACAAATATATTGTATATTCTAAAGATTTAAAATATGAAGAAGGAATTACGTATCTGCCGTTCTATATGGCGGTTTGCCTGTGAAAATTAACAAAACCTTCGGACGGGCAGGACAAATTTTTAAGTCCGACTTTGTGGCGATGGAGAGCTTCGCCCCGCTGCTCTGCAGTTCCGAGCCGCACAGGCAGAGCCTTTTCAGGCTTAACTTACTGCCATTGGCTTATGAATAATAACGAAGCGCGATATGATTATCCTGAATGGGTTTTGCTAAACAGCCGTATAGGATTGATAAAATCTTCCTATACGGCTGCCCTCATTTCTTCAATAATTTCCCGCTATTTGCCGGTACAGTAAGCTTCAATTGCCTGCGCGGCAAATTCTGCGGTGCCTTCACTGCCGGCTTTATCAATATTCTGCCTCATTCGTTCATCATTCACGTACATTTGTCCCAATCCTTTGAGAATGTCATCGGTGCAGGTATAGTAGTGTTCTGTAATAGATTCCTGCAGCTTTTTGATGATATTCTGCACCTGTTTGTCTCCGGGCGAAAGATGCTTAAGGGCGCCAAGTTCGGAGAACTTAAGCATAAGTTCTGCGGCGGCCTCTTCTGACGCAGACGGGCTTTGTCCGGCTGTTTTTTCCTGATATTCTTCATAAGCTTTAGTATTTCCCCATCGTTCTTTTACTTCAGCGGCATACTGTTTGGCTTCAGTATTATCAAAAACTTGAAAGTTCATGCTGTTTACTCCTTTCTTTTGAATTTCAAGGGCAAAAGAAATCAATTCGTCTAAGCGCTTTCGCTTCAGTTCTAATAAATGAATCTGCTGCGCAAGGGCTTCTTCCGGAACGAAATCCGGATTATCCAGAATTTCTTTGATATCTTTCAGTGGAAACTGCAATTCGCGGAACAGTAAAATATTCTGCAAACGGGTCAGAGCGGTATCGTCATATAACCGATAGCCGGATTCTGTTACTGCAGTGGGTTTTAATAAACCGATAGAATCATAATGATGTAGTGTGCGCACACTTACGCCGGTGAGTTTACTTACTTCTTTTACAGTCCGCATAGTTCATCCTCCCTTGTGATTTAACTATAGCCTATAACGTAACGTGAGAGTCAATACATTTTACAAAAAAATATTGACAAATATAGATGAATATGATTAAATTTAAATATGAACATATGAACAACTATTCATATGTATGGAAGTGGATTTAACGGAGGGATGAATCATGTCTGAAGAAGAGAGAAGAATAGAAGTAACTTGCAGCTGCGGCCACGAGCACTATCATGAGCATGGACATCACGAACATGGAGAGGAGTGCAACTGCGGCCACGACCATCATCACGAGCATGGAGAGCACGAGCATCACCACTATGGAGAAAAGTGCGGCTGCGGCCACGACCATCATCACGAGCATGGAGAGCATGGACATCACGAACATGGAGAAGAGTGCGGCTGCGGTCATGAGCATCACCATCATCATGAAGCAGTACAGCATACGGGTCATGAATTTGACCGGGTTGGGGCGCATACCCAGCAGAGAATCTATATTTTGGAGAATTTAGGATGCGCGAACTGTGCCGCGAAGATGGAGAAAGCAATCAATGAACTGCCGGAGGTTGAGATGGCGACCATCACCTATGCGACAAAACAGCTTCGGGTTGCAGCTGACAATCAGGAGGCGCTGATTTCGGAGTTTCAAAGAATCTGCAGTTCCATTGAGCATCAGGTTACGGTAGTTCCAAGGGAAGAATCTTTGCCGAAGAAAAAGGAGAAGAAGAGCGTTTTTCAGGAACACCGGAAGGAATTTATGAGTATCGGACTTGGAGCGGTACTATTTATTGCTGGTGAAGTTCTGGAAAATAGCAGTCTGGATTCGCTGTACAGTACGGTTACGTTTGTAATTGCTTATCTTCTGCTGGGTTGGGAGATTGTGCTGACAGCTCTTAAGAATCTGAAAAACGGCAGGGTGTTTGATGAGAATTTTCTGATGAGTGTTGCGACGCTTGCCGCGTTTGCCATCGGGGATTTTGCCGAGGCGGTGGGTGTGATGCTGTTCTACCGGGTAGGTGAATTTTTTGAGGATGTGGCGGTAGAGCGCAGCCGTTCTCAGATTATGGATGCAGTAGATATGCGTCCGGAAGTGGTGAATCTGGTGCGTGGAGAAGAGGTAGAGGTGGTTCCTGCCGGGAGCGTGGCCGCAGAGGATATCATCTTAATCCGTCCGGGAGACCGAATTGGATTGGACGGGATTGTAGTGGAAGGGGAGAGTCGGATTGACACCTCTCCAGTAACAGGGGAGCCGGTTCCTGTATCAGTTCAGGCTGGCGATGAGATTCTGTCCGGCTGCGTCAATGAGCAGGGCGCGCTGAAATTAAAGGTTACGAGACCTTTGAGTGAATCTATGGTTACGAGGATTTTGGATTCTGTAGAGAATGCAGCGGCAAGCAAGCCGAAGATGGACCGTTTTATTACCAGATTCGCCCGGATTTATACGCCGATTGTGGTGCTGGCGGCCGTTCTTACGGCAATCATTCCGTCCATGATTACTGGGGACTGGAACCACTGGATTTATACAGCCATAACATTTCTGGTAATCAGTTGTCCCTGCGCTCTGGTACTGAGTGTGCCTCTTGCATTTTTCTCAGGGATTGGAGCCGGCTCTAAGCAGGGAATCCTGTTTAAAGGTGGTCTGGCCATTGAAGCTTTGAAGAATGTTAAGGCGGTTGTGATGGATAAGACGGGAACCATAACGAAGGGAGAGTTTAAGCTGCAGCAGGTGATTCCTTCCGGGACGGTGTCTTCGGAGGAATTGTTAAAGATTGCGGCTGAATGTGAACTCTTATCTACGCATCCCATTGGAAACAGTATTGTGACGGCTGCAAAGGAAAGGAATCTTGCGCTCCACAATCCGGAAAAGACAGAAGAGATATCTGGCAAAGGAATACAGGCCGAGATATCCGGCAGACAGGTACTTTGTGGAAACCGCGCTTTGATGGAAGCGCATGGAATTGATTTTGAGGGATATCAGAGCAGGCAGTACGGAACAGAAGTATTGCTTGCAGTGGATGGAAACTATGCAGGCTGTCTGGTGATTGCAGACACGATTAAGAAGGACGCGAAAGAGTCTGTCGGGGAAATGAAGAGCCGGGGGATTGTGACGGCGATGCTGACCGGAGACTCAAAGGCAAGCGCAGAGGCGGTTGCCGCCCAGACAGGAATTGATGAAGTACACGCCAGACTGCTTCCGGAGGAGA
>CAOKJI010000170.1 GCA_948468495.1 uncultured Dorea sp.
CTTCCTGCCCTGGGTTGCCCACTCGTCCGTAGCCTCTGCCATAACAGACGACGGTGTAATCGGGTAAATCGCTGCAACATCAGTATAAGCATAAGAAGCGTGAGCCGCTGCATGATTACCATCCATGGTCTTCATTTTTCTCGCCATTTTTCTTGTTCCTCCTTAAAATGAAAATGTTATACTTCCCGGAAAGCCTGTCCAAATTGAACCTCTGTTCCGGTATACCCAAACGGGTATAAAGAATTTTCGACGTATGTAATTATTATATCCTCTGCCCCTTAAAAAGTCCAGTCATTACCAGCTAAATTTTGTTTCTTTTCCCATACAAGGTTACTGTTCACTCCGTTCACAGTAACCTTCGCAAATCCATTTAAAATTCGCTTCGCGAATGGGATTTGCTCACACCTGAATCATTTTCTTACGTACTTTGCAGTGAATGCAAAGTACTGTGTGAGCAGTAACCATACAAGATTACCGTTCACAAACTCAAAAGAAAAGACCGCGCTTAGCGCAGTCTTTTTTGTCAGCTCTCTATAAAATCATCCAAATCAAAACCGCTGTCCGAAACATCTGCCACTGGTTCTGATTCCATCCCCTCTGTCCGCTGTGGGTATTCTTCTCTATGGCGCGCCCTTCGTCTGTGCATCGTTCTTCTTCGCTCAATGTTCTTTCTCATCTTCACGATAAGCAGCACAGACCCGACTGTAAGCAGCGCTGCCAGCACTCTGGAAACCGCCCAGCCGATTCCGGGTATCAGAAGCTGGTCTGTTCGGAGACCTTCAATCCAGAACCTTCCAAATCCATAACCCGCCAGATATACAAGGAAGATTTCTCCGCGAAACATCTGTCTTCTGCTGTAAAATGTCATAAAAATCAGTACCAGCAGGCACCAAATTGATTCGTACAGGAATGTAGGATGCACCTGAATATATCCCACTCCCTCGGCCATCTCCATATGATCCCGCATCATCTGTGTCACATCCGAACTTCTTACCGCATCTAACGGAAGCTTCATTGCAAATAATCCGTTCGTATATTCACCAAAAGCCTCTCTGTTAAAGAAATTTCCCCAGCGGCCGATTGCCTGCCCCAGCACCAGTCCAAAACATGCCGTATCAAGAAGCTTTCCGGCTGCAAGTTCCCTTTTCTTTGCAAAGATAAATACCGTAATAACCGCGCCAATTACTCCTCCATATATAGCGAGACCTCCCTGCCGGATGTTCAGAATACTAAGTAAATCATTCTTATACATATCCCAGGAGAAGATTACATAGTAAACCCTCGCGCCGATAATTCCGAAAATCACCGCGTAAATCGCCAGATCAATATAAACTTCCGGATTCTGTCTCGTTCGTTTTGCCCAAAGCATCGCCATAAAAATACCTGCCAGTATTCCAAACCCAATTATGATGCCGTAAAAGGCTATATCAAAGCCAAAAACAGAGATTGCTTTCCCCACGTTCTTAAGATGAATCCCAAGATTCGGAAAGTCTATTGTCTTATGCATGTTGTTCTCTTCCTTTCCACATCCTTATCCTACACATTAAATCGGAAAAGCATAATATCTCCGTCCTGAACCACATATTCCTTACCCTCCAGACGGACAAGTCCTTTTTCTTTTGCCGCGCTGTGCGAACCGCAGGCCATCAAATCATCATATGCCACAACCTCAGCCCGGATAAATCCCCGTTCAAAATCTGTGTGAATCTTCCCCGCCGCCTGGGGAGCCTTCGTCCCCTTCCTGATGGTCCATGCCCGAACTTCCGGCTCCCCGGCCGTCAAATAACTGATCAGACCAAGAAGACTATAACTTGCCTTAATTAGTTTCTCCAGACCCGACTCTGAAAGTCCCAGATCCTCCAGAAACATCTTCCTCTCGTCATCCTCCAGCTCCGCAATCTCCTGCTCAATCTGTGCGCATACCACAAACACCTCGCAGTGTTCTGCCTTCGCATACTCCCGCACAGCCTGTACTCCCGGATTGTCCTCTCCGTCATCCGCAAGTTCATCTTCCGTAACATTCGCTGCAAATATCACCGGTTTCGCCGTAAGAAGATTCAGGCTCCGGAATAACAATTCCTCTTCTTCATCTTCAAATCCATCAAAGTTCTTAGCAAGCTTCCCCTCTTCCAGATAATCTCTTACCTTCTCCAGAAGCTTCAGCTCCTTCGCCGCCGCCTTATCATTTCTCGCCGACCTGGCCGTCCTGGCAATTCGTCTCTCCAGCACTTCAAGATCCGAGAAAATAAGCTCCAGATTAATTGTCTCCACATCCCGCATCGGATCAATGCTTCCGTCAACATGAACGATATTGCTGTCCTCAAAACACCGCACCACATGGACGATGGCGTCCACCTCGCGGATATTGGCAAGAAACTGATTCCCCAGTCCTTCTCCTTTGGACGCTCCCTTAACCAGACCCGCAATATCCACAAATTCAATTGCCGCCGGAATAATTTTCTTTGTATGATACATCTCTCCGAGGACATCCAGCCGCGCATCCGGCACCGTAACCACTCCCACATTCGGATCAATGGTACAAAACGGATAATTCGCCGACTCCGCCCCCGCTTTTGTTAAAGAATTAAATAACGTGCTTTTCCCCACGTTCGGTAATCCAACGATTCCCAGTTTCATTTTATCTGTATACCTCCTATAAATCCCTGATTTTACCAGGCTTTATCATTTATCTGATGTCCTGTTACACCATCCCTGTCACGCGTTTCCATCAGGATTACCGTACCGCAGGAAAAGTCAATTTCAACCTCGTCCTCTTCAAATTCATTGCTCACGCACAGACTGTCGCAAGGCACCAAAGTATGATTTCTTAAAGGATACTTTGCCCCGCGTATATTCAATCCCCTGACGGTTTCCCCTAACGGAAACAAGCTGAAATAAGGCCCGTATGCATTCTCCTTTAGCAGATGAACCTCTTCTCCAACCAAGCGGATTCTATTCTGAGGGTCCAGTATACATGCCTCCACGCCTGCCGCAAACGGAATCATCAGACTCTGCACATTCGCCCATAAGTGATCAATCCTCCCTCCAGTAGCTCCGAGAATTATCATATGCTCACTTCCAAGAGTTACTCCAAGCCGCACAGCAATCTCTGTATCCGAAGCGTCCTTCACCGGGTTATATGCCCGGATAGGCACGTCTCCCCGCTCTTTATAATAAGTCATAATTTCCTCTGGAAGACTGTCAAAATCACCCACAATATAGCTTGGCACAATCTTATGATGATACAGAAATTCCACGCCTCTGTCTACTCCGATGATGCAGGGAGCATCCGTCTTATTTAACACGTCAGATACCAGGCGCCCGTCCAGAGTCCCGCCGCTTATAATTACTGTATTCTTACTCATATTTTCTGAATATCTCCATACATTTTCTCACATTCTCTCCAATGTCTCCGCCAAATACTGCAGAGCCTGCAACAAAAATATTCGCTCCTGCGTCCATAATCTCCTCGATGTTATCCAGAGTCACGCCGCCGTCTACCTGAAGGTCAATCTCCCGGTCCGTCTCCTGAATCATACGTCTCACATCCCGGATTCTGTCAAGCGACTCCCGGATGAACTTCTGTCCGCCGGCCCCCGGATAAACCGACATAATCAGAATCATGTCCACAATCTCTAAGTATTCCCGCACTGCTTCCACAGGCGTATCCGGATTAATAGAAAGCCCTGCCTTAATCCCCATATCCTTAATCTTAACCAATGTCTTTCTCACATCCGGACAGGCCTCATAATGTACGGTAATCAAGTCTGCTCCCGCATCCCGAAAGGCCTCCACATAGCGGATTGGGTCCTGCACCATTAAATGAGCGTCCATCATCTGTCTGGTAGCTTTTCTTATGGACTTCATAACCGGTATTCCAAAAGAAATATTCGGAACAAACATTCCATCCATTACATCAAAATGTAAATAAGCGGCTCCGTTTTCCTCTGTTTCTTTGATTTCGCTTCCAAGCTTTGTAAAATCCGCTGAAAGAATCGAGGGTGCAATTACGTATTTCATCTTTAAAATCTCCTTTTATCTTTTAATTCTTTATATAATTCCAGATAACTCTGATATCTGACCATATGAATCTTCTCTTCTGAAAGCGCCGCCTTTACCGCGCAGTCCGGTTCATGGACATGATCGCATCCGTTAAACTTACATTTTCCCTCATAGGCGGCAAATTCCGGAAAACAGTATTTTAACTCTTCCTTCCTGAAATCATTCACATAAAGAGAGCTGAATCCAGGCGTGTCCATAATATAAGTATCCTCATCAACCGCAATCAGTTCTGAATGCCTTGTGGTATGTTTCCCTCTGTCTATCTTCTTACTGATGTCTCCGGTTTCCATCCTGATATTCTTCTGCAGACAGTTAATCAAAGAAGATTTCCCTACGCCGGAAGGCCCCGCAACCGTAGTTGTTTTCCCCTTAAGCGTCTTCCTGATCTCGTCAATACATTCTTCCATCCGCGCGCTGATAAATATCACCTGGTATCCGGATGGCTGATAAATCTTCCTCAGGCTGTCCATATCCTCCTCTGTGGCGATATCCCGTTTATTAAAGCATAAAATAACCGGAATATCTTTCCGCTCCATCATAACCAGAAAACGGTCCAATAGATTAAAATGAGGCTTTGGCTTCTGCATGGCAAACACCACCAGCGCCTGGTCCACATTGGCAACCGCAGGCCGTATAAGCTCATTCTTTCTTGGAAGAATTACCCGGATATTCCCTTCTTTATCCTCTTCACTCAACAAATCAACTTCTACATTATCTCCCACCAAAGGCTTCTTTCCTTCTTTTCGGAAGATTCCTTTCGCCTTACATTCGTAAATACCGAATCCTGCTATGTGAACATAGTAGAATCCGGCAATACCTTTTACAATCTTTCCCTGCATATGCTATTGTTCTTCCTCTGAGCCTCCTGATTCCTCTGTGGGTGGTGCAGACGACCATCCTGTGCTCACCACCAGACTTACCACGTCGCCCTTGGACAATTCTGTGCCGACCCCCGGACTGCAGCTTATTACGCATCCCGCCGGAACGCTCTCGCTGGCCTCGTAGGTAGTCGTATCAGACGGAGTCAGCCCTGCATTGATAATCATCTGCATTGCGTTGCTCTCTGATGCGCCTATCACGCTCGGAACCTTTGGCTTCTCCTCTGGTTTCTTGCCCAGACTTACCACCAGACTAACGCTGCTACCCTTCTCGACCTTGCCGCCGGAAGGCTCCTGCCTGGTTACAATCCCTGCCTCATAGCTCTCGCTGTATTCCGTATCGACACTGGAAACCTGAAGTCCCGCATTGGTAATCTCACTTTTAGCATCGTTCTCCAACATACCGACCACATTCGG
>CAOKJI010000171.1 GCA_948468495.1 uncultured Dorea sp.
AAACGTATCATTTGGAGGAACTGCTGGAGAAGATGAAAAGTACGCCGCTTCCTATGGATGATGTAGTTTATGTGCCTTCCCTGGAACTGCTGGAGAATACACAGGCAGGAAAGGAATTGGCGGTTCGCGGGTTTGGCGGACTGCCGGTTCAGATCGGTTATTGTAATGGGAATAACAGAAAACTTAACGCAGTGGAATACCACCGTTCTTCCGAGATTGATATTGCAGCGGATGATCTGATTCTTCTGCTTGGCAGACAGCAGGATATAGAGGAGGGAAACTGGTACGATACTTCTAAGATTGAGGCATTCCTTCTTCCCGCAGGAACCGCAGTTGAATTATACGCGACTACGCTTCATTATGCACCCTGCTCTGCCGGTGATAAAGGATTCCGGTGTGTTATCGTGCTGCCAGAGGGGACGAACACAGAGCTGGATTTTGTCCCGGGAAAAACAGGGGAGGAGCAATTGCTCACAGCAAAAAACAAATGGTTAATTGCACATCCTGAAGCAGACATAGCAGGAGCGCACTGCGGACTGAAGGGGAAAAATATTACAGTATAAATGAAGGTATCTGCTAATGTTCGATAAGGTATACCTTGTGAAACGGCCGCATGGCCATGATGGGGTACCCGGAGGGTATACCTTGTGAAACAGCCGCATGGCCATTAGGGGTGCCCGGAGGGTATACTTATTGAACTGCTAAATGAGGTAAGAAAAGGAGAAAAATATTATGAATAACATACCAAAAATCAAAATAGGAATCGTTGCAGTCAGTCGGGATTGTTTTCCGGAGAGTTTATCTGTGAACAGGAGAAAGGCGCTTGTAAAGGCTTATACGGATAAATATCACGCGGAGGATATCTATGAGTGCCCCATCTGTATTGTGGAGAGCGAGCTTCATATGGTTCAGGCTCTGGAGGATATTCAAAAGGAAGGATGTAATGCATTGTGCGTGTATCTGGGCAATTTTGGGCCGGAGATAGCGGAGACGCTGCTGGCAAAACATTTTGAAGGACCGAAGATGTTTGTCGCGGCAGCGGAAGAATCCGGAGACAGCCTGCTGGACGGCCGGGGAGACGCCTATTGCGGCATGCTGAACGCAAGCTATAATCTGAAGCTGAGGAATATCCGGGCGTATATTCCGGAATATCCTGTGGGAACGGCCGAAGAATGCGCGGAGATGATCCATGAATTTCTGCCTGTCGCAAGGGCAGTCGTGGGGCTGGCTAATCTGAAGATTATCAGCTTTGGGCCAAGACCGTTGAATTTCCTTGCCTGCAATGCTCCGATTAAACAGCTCTACAATCTGGGAGTAGAGATTGAAGAAAATTCGGAACTTGATCTGTTTGAGGCGTATAACAGACATGCGGGGGATGAGAGGATTCCGGCTCTTGTAAAGGATATGGAGGCAGAACTTGGGGCAGGGAATAAGAAACCGGAGATTCTTTCCAAACTAGCGCAGTATGAGCTTACACTGAAAGATTGGATTACAGAGCATAAAGGATACCGCAAGTATGTAGCGGTTGCCGGGAAATGCTGGCCTGCATTCCAGACCCAGTTTGGGTTTGTCCCATGTTATGTAAATGGACGGCTTGCCGCGCAGGGGATACCGGTTTCCTGTGAAGTAGATATCTACGGCGCATTAAGCGAATTTATCGGAACGGTAATCAGTCAGGATACGGTGACGCTTCTGGATATCAATAACTCGGTTCCGAAAGATATGTATGAATCAGAGATTAAAGGAAATTATCCTTATGAGCATAAGGATACCTTTATGGGATTCCACTGCGGCAACACGGCGGCAGGGAAGCTTGCTTTCTGTGAAATGAAATATCAGAAAATTATGGCAAGGACGCTTCCGGAAGAAGTGACACAGGGAACACTGGAAGGTGATATCATACCGGGAGATATTACGTTTTACCGCCTGCAAAGTACTGCGGACAATATATTACGGGCATATATCGCACAAGGGGAGGTGCTGCCAGTGGCAACCCGGTCATTCGGAAGCATCGGTGTATTTGCAATTCCCCAGATGGGAAGGTTTTACCGCCATGTCTTAATTGAGAAGAATTTTCCGCATCATGGAGCAGTAGCATTTGGAAAGTACGGAAAAGCGTTGTACGAGCTGTTTAAATATATCGGCGTTCCTGTACAGGAAATCGGGTATAATCAGCCGGCCGATATGAGATATCCAACGGAGAATCCGTGGAAATAGAGGAAGGAGCAGGATATGTTATATATTGGTATTGATTTGGGGACCTCGGCGGTAAAGCTTCTTTTGATGAAGGGGAATGGAGAGATTGTAAAGATCGTGACAAAGGAATACCCGTTATATTTCCCGAAACCGGGATGGTCGGAACAAAATCCCGAAGATTGGTTTGTGAAAACCATGGAAGGGCTCGGGGAGCTGATAAAGGACTGCGACCGAACTCAGATAGCGGGAATTAGTTTTGGCGGACAGATGCATGGACTGGTAGCGCTTGATGAAAAGGATGAAGTCATCCGTCCGGCAATTTTATGGAATGACGGGCGAACCGCAAAGGAAACGGCTTTCCTAAATGAAGTGATAGGAAAGGAGCAATTATCCAGATATACGGCCAATATTGCATTCGCAGGATTTACTGCGCCGAAGCTTTTGTGGATGAAAGAGAATGAACCGGAGAAATTTGCAAAAATACGCAAAATTATGCTTCCCAAGGACTATGTGGCTTACCGTCTGTCCGGGAGCTTCAGCACGGATGTATCCGATGCTTCCGGTATGCTTCTGCTGGATGTGAAGAACCGCTGCTGGTCCAAAGAAATGCTGGAAATCTGCGAAGTGAAAGAGGAGATGCTGCCAAAGCTTTACGAGAGCTATGAAGTAACGGGAACCTTGAGGCCGGAGATTGCAGATACACTGGGAGTAAGCAGGCAGGTAAAGGTGATTGCCGGAGCCGGGGATAATGCAGCTGCCGCGGTAGGGACGGGAACCATCGGGGACGGTATGTGTAATCTTTCGCTGGGAACGTCTGGTACGATATTCATTTCCAGCGACAGCTTTAAGGTGGATAAAAATAACGCGCTTCATTCCTTTGCCCATGCAGACGGAGCCTACCACTTGATGGGGTGCATGCTCAGCGCCGCTTCCTGTAACAAATGGTGGAATGAGGAAATTTTAAGAACAAAGGATTTTGCTGCGGAACAGGCAGGGATTACAAAGCTTGGGAAGAATCCGGTGTTTTATCTCCCCTATCTGATGGGCGAGCGTTCCCCTCATAATAATCCGGATGCCCGGGCAATGTTTATCGGGATGTCTATGGATACAACCAGAGAGGATATGACGCAGGCTGTGCTGGAAGGCGTGATGTTCGGGCTCAGGGATTCTCTGGAGGTGGCGAGAAGCCTTGGACTGCAGATTGAAAGAACCAGAATCTGCGGAGGCGGCGCGAAAAGTCCTCTCTGGAAGAAAATGGCGGCGAACATATTGAATTTGACAGTGGACGAGCTTACAATTGAGGAAGGTCCGGCGCTCGGCGGAGCAATGCTGGCGGCAGTAGGATGCGGGGATTATGAAAATGTAAAGACCGCGGCGAAAGCGATTGTCAGGACAGCGGGAACCGTAGAACCAGAAGCGGACCTGGCAGCTGCATATGAAATAAAATATCAGCAGTTCAGGGAACTCTATCCGGCGGTGAAGCATCTGTTTTAAGAGGATAGAACTGTAATCCCTGCAGGGACAGACGGAATGCTCTGCCGAAGTTTGGTTTTGGGAAAAGATTTGCTGCCGGCTACTTTTCTGTACAGTATAAGGAGGTTTAAAAGAAAAATATGGCTTATGGAAAGAATATAGACAGGATTCTTTATGGAGGCGACTACAACCCGGAACAATGGCCGCAGGAAGTGTGGGAGGAAGATATACGGCTCATGAAAAAGGCGCATATCAATATTGTAACTCTAAATACATTTAGCTGGGCAGCATTACAGCCTTCGGAAGACAGCTACTGTTTTGAAAAGTTAGATAAAATAATGGATTTTGTAAGAGAAAATGGATTACAGGTATGTATGGCCACTTCTACAGGCGCGCACCCGGCGTGGATGGCGAAAAGACATCCTGATATTCTGCGTACGGACAGGAACGGGATAAAGAGAAAATTCGGAGGCCGCCATAATTCCTGCCCCAATAGTCCCACATATCGAAAGTATGCGGCAAAGTTAGCGGGGAAGCTTGCAAAAAGATATAAGGATTATGAAAATATTGTGGCATGGCATGTGTCGAATGAATTTGGCGGGGAGTGTTATTGCGAGAATTGCGAGCAGGCTTTCCAGAGGTGGCTAAAGCAGAGATTTGGAACAGTGGAAGAAATGAACCGGGTCTTTAATACGGCATTTTGGGGACATACCTTTTACGACTGGGATGAAGTGGTGCTTCCGAATCTTCAGAGCGAGCACTTTCTGGCCGATGATGAGGATAGGACCATGTTTCAGGGAATCTCACTGGAGTACCGAAGGTTTATGTCTGAAAGTATGCTGGATTGTTTCCGTTTGGAGTATCAGGAAATAAAAAAAGAAATGCCGGGTATCCCGGTTACGACAAATCTCATGGGCTTTTATAAACCTTTGGATTATCAGAAGTGGGCAAAGGAGATGGATTTTATCTCATGGGACAGCTACCCGGAACCGGGTGATACTCCTGCTGAGACGGCATTGCGGCACGATCTGATGCGGGGAATAAAAAAGCAGGAATCCTTTGTGCTTATGGAGCAGACACCCAGCGTAACCAACTGGCAGCCTTATAACCGGCTGAAACGACCCGGCGATATGCGGCTTTTAAGCTATCAGGCGGCGGCGCATGGCGCGGATGCGATTCAATTTTTCCAGATACGCAGATCCATTGGGGCATGTGAAAAATTCCACGGCGCTGTTATCGACCATGCAGGCAGGGATGACACAAGGGTGTTTAGGGAGGTGGAACAGCTCGGCAGGGAGTTTGAACAGTTGGGGGATGTGTTTCTGGAGGGACATACACCGGCGGAGACAGCCATACTCTTTGACTGGGACAACTGGTGGGCACTGGAATATTCCGCCGGACCGAGTATCCGTATGAAATATCTGGATGCTGTCAGGGATTATTATACGGCGGCATATGAATCCAATGTTCCTGTTGATATCATCGGTATGGAGGATAAATTCGATTCTTACAAGGTCGTGATTGCGCCGCTGCTCTATATGACGAAGCCTGGGATTGATGAAAGAATCCGAAAATTTGTGAAAGATGGAGGCGTATTTGTCACCACATATTTCAGCGGAATTGTAGATGAGCATGACCTGGTTATACAGGGCGGATATCCCGGAAAGCTGAGGGATATCCTTGGAAT
>CAOKJI010000172.1 GCA_948468495.1 uncultured Dorea sp.
AAAGTGGACTGCTAAAAGCGTTAGCAACTCTAATGGAGTTACTACACAAATGGCAAGCATGTTGATACAACTATATTCAAGAGGGATCGGGAAAACATCAAGTATTACAAGAAATTATGCACTCAAGAGCTAGAGTGGTGTCAGGCAAATAGTGAAGTGATTTGCAATAAAGCCAATGTATTGTATAAAAAATATATATCTAACGAGCTATTTGCAGGCAGAAATCGTTGTCTGAATTTCCCAAAATTAGAATCGATATGTAAAAAATATAATTCAACAATAAAGAGAGGCACAAAATAAACCTATCTTTAAAAGAATTACTATAATTCTGACAAATCCTCCGCCTCCACCCACATCTGCATATTTCCGTCAAGATAAAGTCGCCAACGAATTTATCAGGAAAACCATAATCCATGCACCGGAAAATGTAGACGGAAAGCGGGTTGCGTAAAGCCTTTTTCACCTTGCGGATACAGCTGTTTGAATCAGAATTGAATCCCATCCCCGCCCTTTACGATAAATCCGATATCGGACGCCGTCCCGCCTGCCGGAATCTTTCCGTTATACTCCTTAGACGTAATGTGCAAAACTTTTCCGTCCACCCAGTAATTGCCGTTCCATCCGCTCGTTAAAGTGATATCGCTGTGAAATGGAATCGCAATCTCCCAGCTGGTACATGCCCTGTCAGCCGTATTTTTCAGTACAAGCTCGTACTGATATACCTTCTTACCCCCTTCTTCCCAACTGTTTTTGATGCTCGCCTGAATCCTGATATCGCCGCTTATCAGCGTATTCCCGTCCTCAGACTCTTCGGAATCTTCTTCCTTTTCCTTCTCATCGGAACCGGTCTGCCTGCGCTCTCCGGTCAGCATATGGTAGAGCCATTTCCCTGAATCGCTCAAATCGCTTTCCTCAAATCCGCTGGTTTTATGACAGGACGATTTGAGTATCGCAGAAGTTTCCGCTTTATTAGACAGATTCCAGGCCACAGAACTGATTCCCCGGCTGTCGAGAAATTCCATCCACTGATTTGCCTGCTCTTCATTGATGGCGCCATTGCCGCTGGCGTCGCAGATTCCATATTCCGACACGAAAACTGGAAGTCCCTTATCCAACGCGGCTGCCATCCGATTTCGCAAATCATCGGTGTGGGTCGCCGCATAATAGTGAAGGGTATACATGATGTTATCATAACCTGTAATCGGGTCATTGGCCGCCTCGTCTACAAACTGGGACCAGTTAGGCGTTCCCACAAGAATTACTCCGTCTTCATCATGAGCGCGGATCACACTTATCACTTCTTCCGCATAGGACTTAATCTCTCCCCAGCCGGTTCCGCTGTTTGGCTCGTTGCAGATTTCATACAGAACATGCTTCTCATCCGCATACTCCGCCGACATCTCTGCAAAAAACTCCTTCGCCTCGTTCCGGTGCATATTAGGATTACAGTCAGATAAAATGTGCCAGTCAATAATCACGTACATATCCTGATTCTTCGCATAGGCAACGCCTTTACGAATCAGATTCTTTAATGCTTCTTTGTCTCCATCCGTACAATAGCCTCCGGATTCCGCCGTATACATGGCAAGACGA
This sequence comes from uncultured Dorea sp., assembly GCA_948468495.1. The sequence continues at coordinate 1,594 of CAOKJI010000172.1, forward strand.
ATCACATTCGCCTTCCATTCCTCATGAAGCTGCCGGAAGCAGTCTTCATTAACATACTCAGGAAACCACGCGAGACCATGGGTACTGATTCCCTTCAGCTGTACCCCAGTTCCGTCGCTTCCGCAGAGTCTGCCTCCGTCCACATGCAGAGCCCCAGTTACAGACGGCGCTGCAGAAGGCGGCGCAATGAACCTGGCTATCATCGTCGCACACACCGCTCTGCTTACATCTCCCTGGGGGTTAATATTTCCCTTATCTCCCTTGATAATACCCGAACCCACCGCCCATGAGACAGCGTCTCTCGCAAAGTCCGTAACGCTGTTGCCGTCCGGATATTCGTAAATATTACCGCTTGCGGAAGTATCCATCCCGAATTTTTCCGCGTATCTGTAAAGCATCGTGGCTAACTGCTCCCTGGTAATCTTATCGCCGGGACCAAATGTGCCGTCGTTATAACCGGTAATAACATCCGCCTGATACGCCCAGGTTACCGGAGTCGAATAGAACATTCCGTCCGCCACATCCGGGAAAATATACGTATATTCCGTATCTGAACTTCCAGCCATGCGATATAAAATTGTCGCCAGCTGCCCTCTTTCTAAATTCCGAGCCGGTCCGAAAGTTGTCTCGTCCGTTCCTGTCATCAGTCCCTTTTCTGAAACATCCGCCACGGTCCGGTAGAACCAGTCCCCCGGATGTACATCAGTGTAGTCTCCGACGTCTTTGGCCTGAACTGTAACTCCTGCAGCTAAGGTTAAAAACAATGCACAAATAAATATTCCAAATCTCTTTAACGTCCTAAATCTCTTCATAATCATTTCCCTCTCCTATTTCATCATTGTACCACGCCCTTTCCCAATAATCCATACTTAACGGACTACTAATGTCCGTTAAGGTATAGTTAATATAAAACACTGTCGCCTCCGAACCGCACAGGCAGAGCCTTTTCAGGCTTAACTTACTGCCATTGACCTCCGAACTGTAACACCCCCACAATCTCCAGCCCGATTGCCTGTCTCCAGACACGCGCCATTTTCTGCCAGCAGGGAAATTCCTGATACGCCAGAAACTGCCTGATTTGTCCGGTTTTTTCCTCAAACAACCCGCCGAAAAAATCGAAGTCCGACCAATAAGACGGAAGGTAATCGCTCCCTAAAGACGCTGCTTTTACTCCGAGATACAATACTGCGATTCCTATCCCGACACAGAAGAGACACAGCCGCATCTTTCCTCTCCCGCTCCCTGTCCTGCACCCCGCCATGATTCCTATCGTAACAAAGGCCCCCGCGGCCATCATGCCATACAGGATACAAGCCGTCCCATAGTATAGTTTCCCATCGGTAATCTGACCCTCTGCTTTTCCAAATACCGCTTCCGTCAGACTCACAGCCAGTTTGGAAGATTCTCCTGCGGCTTTCCTGCGGAGAACGATTCCCTCGAATGCCGCTCCTTTTTCTGCCGGAACCACGCAAACCGGCCCGTCCCCATCTAAAATTCCTATTATTTTTCGGGTTTTATCCCTGCATTTCACTTCCAGTCCCAATACGTCTTCTGAGCCAAATAAACTGCGTACTGTTTCCGCGTCCAGCAGACAGACGTCATCTTCCTCATCGGCAAAATACCGTCCGGCTATCAGGCATTTTCCAAATACTGCCTCTGGCTGTCCCTGCATTTCATAACAACGGACTGTTTCCTGATGTCCGGCGTCTTCTGAAAGAAGCGTAAGATTACCGCAAGACTTCCATACTGCCGCCGTCTCTGCCTTCCGGCTGCCTTCTGTTTTCTTCCACTTTGAAAAATCTGTACTCGTTATTCCTCCCGCCGGATAGGACAGAGCGAGCATATTCTCAGAATCTTTAAGCTCATGAAGCAGACTTAGTATCCAGACATTTATCGCGGCATAGCAAAAGACGGCCGCCAGTATCATAATCTTATCTTTCCATCTTCTATTCTTCATTCTGTATCCGAACCCGGTCTCCTTCCTCCACATATTTCTCTGAAAATACGATAACCTTATCTGTTTCCCGAAGCCCCGAAGTAACCGCCGCATTTTCTCCATCTTTCTCAAGCACCGTAACCGGAACACGCTTCGCAATCTGCACGGTTCCTAACATCTGTTCCTCCTCAGACAGAACCAGACAGTAGGCTTCCGTCACATTTTCCCGCAGAGCCGTCAGGGGAATCGTCTGCTCATACTCCTTTGCTGAGACAATTTCCATGGTCCAGCCAAATTTCTCTGCGTTCTGCACTTCCGTATGTTCCGGCAAATGCGCATACCAGACGGTTCTGCCAGAGGAAGACCCGCTTTCTCCATAACTGATTTCCTTTTCTGCGGTGCCCCCTTCCTCTGCCTCTAATTCTAACCGGTCAATCTGAACGGTTTTCTCCTTTCCAACCCCCAGCCTTACTTTCACAGAAGAGCCCGCCTTTACCTTCTCCTTATCTGCTTCCTTTACCTCGCCTTTTAACCAGAATCCTCCGCTTCCGGTCACAAAGACTTCGGAACCTGTCGTAACGATTCCCGGCTGTGCCCCTGTCTGTAACACAATACAGTCTTCTTCTGCAAGAATTTTCCCGTCTGCCTCCTGGTATGCCCGCAGACGCTCCAGCTCTGTTCTTACTGTTTCAATCTGCACTCCTGTCGCATTCGCTCCAAGCATGGCCGCCTCTGCCGCATTCGCCGCGTTTACCTGACTGGCTGCGTCTTCCCTGTCCGCCAGACTTTTCGCATTCTGCGCCTGAGCCACCGCCTGACTGGCTGCTTCTGTCTCCGCCTCCGCCTCCCGGAGAGCAGATTCCAACTCCTGCCTTCCCGTCTCCCGGATGACGGATTCCTGCTCCCCATTCTCCTGAATGCCGGATTCCCGCACACCCTCTAATCCTTCTGCTCCTTTTCCTTCAACTATTCCGTCTGTTTCTTCTCCTCCGGCGCCTTCGCTCTCTCCCGTTTCTCCCGTTTCCTCCGGCAATCCTCCTCCGGAATCCTCATTCTCCAGAAACGCATCATAAGCTCTCTGTGCCTCCGACTCCTTCTGTCTGGCCGCCGCTAATCTCTGCTCCGCCTCTGCCAGAGACTGAGATGCTCCTTCTGCCGCTGGAACGCTTGCCGGAATCCTTGCCGACACCAGTTGCTGCCGCTCCTGCAGTTCAAGTCTCTCTAACTCCGCCTGCTTATCCGCAATAGCCTTATCCAAATATTCCTTACGGAATTGTACCAGACATTCTCCCGCTTTCACCGTACTCCCCTGCTTCGCCGTCCATTCCACCTGCTGCTCCGGCCACAGAAATATCTGGTCTTCCTTCGCAGGAACCGCCCTCCCCTCTCCCTCGCAGGAATAAGTCAGCCGCCCCCTGCCTGGCTTCTGTACCCGGACCTTAGCCACCAGCAGAGAATCCGCCATCCTTGAAATCACTGTTCCCGCAGCCATCACAGCCAGGAAAACTGCCAGAAACCGGAACGACCATGCTTTATCTCGTCTCATAATATCAATTCCTCCCATTCATATGGACATCGTAATCCCCCGCTCCAGACTCTCCTGACCCCATAGAAATAGAAGCACAGCAGGCAGCAGGGTAACAAGGGACGCTGCAAATGCTGTCATGACTTCTGTATTTACCATCTGCGGCAGATACAGCGAAAGCGGCCACAAAGGCTTTGATTTCAAATAGGTCATGGGCTGCTCAATTGCATTCCAGTATTCTAAGAATCCCAGAATCAGGATAGAAAATATCCCCGGCGTCCCAAGGGGAATCC
>CAOKJI010000173.1 GCA_948468495.1 uncultured Dorea sp.
ACGGCCCCGCTGCATTATAATAGAGAAGAAAGCCTGCGCAGTGTGATAAAGCTTGCGTATTACACGTACAGGGATAACTATCTGCAGCTGGAAGAACTGCCTGCCGGGGAAGGATATGCGGACATTGTTTATCTTCCGAAAAGGGACTCGGGTTATCCGGCTCTCGTGATAGAATTGAAATGGAATCAGAGTGCAAAAGGAGCAATTGAACAGATAAAGGGGCGGCATTATCCCGGGGCAATAGAGGGGTATGGCGGCGATATTCTTCTGGTAGGTATCAATTATAATAAAGACGCGCCTGCCGGAAGGAGGAAGCATACCTGTATGATAGAAAAATATGTCATGTGAGGCAATTATTTACACTTATCAGGCTGCTAATGTCTGATATGATATACCTAACGGACGAAGGCCGCCAGCTCCGACAGGAGCATGTATTAAGGTATGCCCTGTGGGTATACAAAAATTCCCAACCGCGCAGGCAGGGAATTTTCTGAACAGGATTGAAAGCGGGGCTGTCCTAAACGTAACTTATTAGCAAACTAAAAACATGCATCTTTAATAAGTTACGTTTTCAGGACAGCCCCATTCAAATATCTTTCCAGCGTATTTTCTTATTTCCTTATATTGGAAAGTTTCGGTCCTTTTCCTGCTAACATATCGGTTACGCGGCCTCCGATAATAGTGGTATATAATGGGTCGGTAAGGATATAGAAATCTTCCTCTTCGATAGCCTTGAACACTCTTGGTCCTACAAAATCTATGCGTTTGCCGGTAACAATAACCCTTTCGGCAGTTTTCTGTCCCATATAGAACTCGGGGCTTGTATAGTAGGGGTCTGCCGGTTCAGAATACTGCTCCGGGCGATGGCGCTCGGAATGGTGGAGATCCGTCTGGATAAATCCGGGACAGAATACGCTCACCTTAATATCCGCGCCTACGCACTCCAGATCCATGCTGACGCTTTCAGCCAGCGCAACCGCAGCATGTTTGGTGGCGTGGTATGCCGGCATTCCATTGGAAGTGATAACGCCTGCAACGGATGCGGTATTGCAGATATGACAGGGCGTACCCTGTTTTCTCATAATAGGAATTACCAGTTTCATAAAGTATACATGCTGAAGCACATTGATATGGAATATCCATTCCCAGTCGCGCACAGGAACTTCCCACACATAACGGGGTATGGCAATTCCGGCATTGCACATCAGCAAATCAATCTGTCCATAGGCTTCCATTGTTTCATTGACAACCCGTTCGGCTTCTTCGAATTTTGTAAGGTCAGCCTGAATGTCGATAATATCTGCGCCATTTGCTCTTGCATCGTCGGCTACAGCCTTCACCTCTGCTCCTTCAATATCCACTGCAGCAATTTTCATCCCGCGTTTCGCTGCTTCTTTTACAAATTCTACGCCAAATCCATTCGCAGCTCCTGTAATCAGAGCGACTTTGTTTTTAAACTCTTTCATCCTCAGAACCTCCTTTTAAAATGTTGATGCACGTCCGTATCCGTCCAGTGTTGCTTCCGCAATACGTCCTGATTTCACTGCGTCGCCGAGAACGATACAGTTATCAAATGCTGCTTCAAATTCGCTCTTTACTGTCCTGTCCGGTGTAACGCCCAGCGCCAGAATCACAGTGTCTGCCGCGAGTTTTGAAAATTCGCTTGTCTGCGTGTTCAGCAGAGTCAGCATGCCGTCGTCAATCTTAAACAACTGCTGGCGGGTCATAATCTGAACATTGTTTTTCTGCAGCCTCAGTTGGAAATCAACAAGAACGGATTTGTAAAGCGCGGCTCCGATGGCGGGCGCCATTTCAACAATCGTAACATCCATTCCCTGTGCGGAGAGTGTATCTGCCGTCTCAATGCCGGTAATGCCGCCGCCGATTACTGCAACTTTTCCTTCTGGTTTTTTCCTTCCGGTCAGGACTTCTTCGGCGGTCATTACGGATGCTTTGTCGATACCGGGAATCGGAGGCAGTGTGGGGGTACCGCCGGTTGCAAGAAATACGCCTGCCGGATTTAACTGTTTCACCATATCAACGGTTGCTTCCGTATTCAGATGTACTTCGATACCGGCTCTTTCTACCCGGGTAATCATGGAATTTTTGTAGGCGGCAAGCTTTTCTTTTAAAATAGGTTTCTCGGCGATATTTAGCTGGCCTCCCAGCGCCGGCGCTTTCTCATAAAGTACAGGGGCATATCCACGCTCTTTCAGGGTAAGAGCAGCCGTCATGCCGGCCGGTCCGCCGCCGATAATGGCGACCGCTTTTCCGCCGCCGTCTTTTTCCAGACAGGAAAATTCAACTTCCCGCCCGCATCTTGGATTCACAGCGCAGGAAATATGGCTGCCTGCTGATAACTGTCCGAAGCAGTACAGACATCCGATGCATTTGTTGATTTCATCGGCGCGTCCTTCTTTTGCTTTTTTGGTCCATTGCGGATCTGCAAGGCTTGCGCGCCCGATTGCGATGAAGTCGCAGACGCCTTCTTCTAAGAGTGATTCTGCCACTTCTGGGTCTTTGATATTATTTGTGGCGATAACCGGAATCTCTACGGCTGCGCGGATTGCTGCGGCAAGGTGCTTTTTCCATCCCTGCGGATAGGAAGCAGGCTCAATAATGGTTGTCGAGCTCTCGTAGATGCCTGCGCTTACATTAATCACATTTATGCCGAAGGTTTCAAGATTCTGGGCAATCTGAATCATATCTTCCAGATGCAGGCCGCCCTCTACAAACTCGTCTCCGCTGATACGGACGGATATGAGAAATTCCGGTCCGCACAGGTGGCGTATTGCGGTAATCATTTCTTCCAGAATCCGAAGCCGGTTTGAGAAAGAGCCGCCGTAACGGTCGGTACGTTTATTCGTATAGGGAGAAAGAAATTCATTCAACAGATAACCGTGGGCTGCATGAAGTTCAACGCCGTCAAACCCGGCGGTTTTTGCGAACACAGCGCCTTTTACAAAGGCTTTCATAATATTAGAACATTCTTCTGTAGTGAGCTCGCGCGGCATTTCCTGAGTTACTTTGCACATAACCGCAGACGGTGCGACAATCTGGCGGCCGCCAATCATCGTGGACTTGTTCTCCCGTCCCGGATGCTGCAATTGCATAAATATTTTGGCGCCGTATTTATGTACCCGGTCTGCCAATCTCTGAAGATGCGGAATTTGGTACATCTCATATGCGCCAAGCTGGTTGGGAACTGCGGTGCCGAATTCAGGCTCCACCCGGGTAATTTCTGTGATAATGAGTCCTACGCCGCCTTTTGCCCGCTCCTCATAATAACGGATAATATGCTCATTTGCACATCCGTTGGGCTCGGCGAGAGAAACTCCCATTGCCGGCATTACTACCCGGTTCTTTAGTTCAAGCGAACCAATTTTTCCTTTTTGAAATAATTTTTCATATGCCATAAAAATCGCCTCCTTAGTTTGATACTGGCTTGTGTAATGGAACGACTGGTGATAATCTAACTATAACGAAGATAAAGTCGTAGCACAATATGTTCGTTAAACAGTTAGCAAGGGAGGAGATTGTGCATGATAAACAAAGAACGGCAAGTATCGGAACTTTACAGAAAACTTCTGCAGGGAATGGAGATTCCGGAGGTGATTAACGAGATGTCTGCTCTGGTTAAAAGGTCGCTGGTGCTGTCGGATCTGAGTTTCCGCGTACTGGCATTTTCTACGGCTTATCCGGTTACAGATCCGATTTGGACGGAAAATATTAAGCGCGGATTCTGCAGCTATGAATTTATCACGGAAACCCAGAAATTAATTCCGAATTTAGTACATAAGACCACAACGGATACCTTTTTTGTAAACTGTGATTTTTCGGATGAACAAAAGTTGGTCTGCCCTGTTATTTACAATAACCAAATGATTGCATACCTTTTATTGCTGGATAACGGCAGAGGAATTGAGGAGGATTTTTCGGAATTATTACAGCATTTCAGTTCCATGATGACCTTTGCCTTGAAGCAGACGCCGTATTTTCACAGACTGTTTGGGGATATGATTGAAAATATCATTGATGAATTAATAGAGACAGGCGATGCAATGATGGCAGAAAAGCGGCTGGCGGTAGCCGGAATCAGAATACCGTCCAAATTATACTGTCTGTCCTGTGGGATTGCCGATACATCTGCGCTGAATATGAAGTACATAAAACGTACCCTGGGCCAGGTTTTTGACGGATGTATCCTGTCGGTTCAGAGCGGGTCCGTCTTGTGTCTGGTGCAGCCTGGACAATTGAAACAGGTTGATTTGGAGCATTGCAGTTCGTTAAAGAAAGCAATTACAGATATCGGCGTCAGTCCGCTTATGTCCGGTATAAAAGAACTCTTGCGGGGATACAGTCTGGCAAAGGAGAGCAGCAGTATACATGATAAGCTGCATCAGATAAATCCATATAAATATCCCGCGAATCAGTTTGTCAGATATTTTGAAGATTACAAATTTTATGCGCTGCTTCTTTCCTGCCGCGACCAGCGTATTCTGACGGAGAATATCCATCCGGCGCTATTTATACTCGCTCAGTACGATGAAGAAAATAACAGTATGCTGTTTGAAACTTTGCGCTGTTATCTTGAGAACAACCAAAGTATTGCCGATACCGCAAATGCATTGTACATTCACAGAAATACCATCTCTTACCGGCTAGGGCGCATTCAGGAACTGACGGGAATAGATTATAATAATTATAAAGAGCGTTTTAACCTGGAGTATTCATTCCTGATTTTTGATTTGCGTCAGCGTTAAACCAATCTGCAGAAGACGTCTGGCAAATGTAATTATATCAATACAAAGTGCAGAACCGACAAATGTGTGAGCAATCGCAGTCTGTCGGTTTTGTTTTTTATTTAAGGAACTTTGTTCTCCGCATAATAAAAACTCTCTTGGAAAGTACGACTTCCACAGTTCTCATACTTCTAACGTTTCTGAAAGGAAAAATATTTTTCAGAAAATAATATATATAATCATACAAACTATATAAAAATATTAAATAAAAATCTTATAAAATCATGAAATTCTAACAATTAAAGTGTTCGTATTGAAATATTTAATGAAAAATGATATTTTTATGGTGAAATAAATAAAGCTCAGTTAACTGAATATGTGAAGAATGAAGATGTTGTATAAGGAGGAAAACGATGGGGCAGGATTCGGCAAAGGTATTTCGGAAGTTGTTGTCTCCGATTCAGTTGGGAGATGTAAGATTAAAAAACCGGATTATTTTCCTGGCGCACTGGACGAATTTTGGGAATAATCATGGGTATCAGGAGGATGGTCTGGCGTCGGAGCGGCTGGCTATGCATTATATTGAGAGAGCGAA
>CAOKJI010000174.1 GCA_948468495.1 uncultured Dorea sp.
AGGAGTACAAGCCTACAGACACACTGACTGAGATTAGTAATGATATCTGTGACTTGACCGGGGTATATCCGGAAACTGCGGAGGAATAAGATGAAGGATACGAAAATTGATATCGTAATACCGGTGTATAAACCAGGGGCGGAATTGAAAGAGCTGCTCCGAAGGCTAAGTCTTCAGAATCTGAAGATAGGAAACGTCTATCTGATGCATACAAAAGATGGAAATAATTTGAAACAGTCGGAATTAACAGCCGCGTATGATAATATTATCATAGAGGAGATTGATTTGGATGAATTTGATCATGGAGGTACCCGGGATAAAGGAATCCGTATGTCGGATTCAGAATACGTACTTTGTATGACGCAGGATGCTGTTCCGGCTGACCGGAACCTTACAGTCCGGCTCATGGAGGCTATGTCTGATTCGGATGTGGCGGTGGCTTATGCAAGACAGCTTCCCAGGAAAGACTGTAATTTGCTGGAGCGTTATATTCGGTCCTTTAATTATCCGGCAAAGAGCATGGTGAAGCAGAAGGAGGACTTGAGAAGGCTTGGAATTAAGACTTATTTCTGCTCCGACGTCTGCGCACTCTACCGAAAGGAACTTTATGTCAGACAGGGAGGTTTTGAAAAAAGAGTCATATTCAATGAAGATATGCTATATGCTGCAAAGAGTATACAAAATGGGTATAAAATTGTCTATGCGGCAGATGCGAAAGTAATTCATTCCCATAACTATACGAATCGGCAGCAGTTTCGCCGCAATTTTGATTTGGCTGTATCTCAGGCCCAGCATCCGGAAGTTTTTGACGGAGTCAAATCTGAGAAAGAGGGAATAAGGATGCTTAAGAATACGGCAATTCACTTTATCAGGAATCGGCATCCGATGATGGTTGTAAGACTGCTCACCTCCAGCGCTGCGAAATATTTGGGATATCTGGCGGGGAAGCATTACAAAGCGCTTCCGACGAAAATTGTCGAAAAATGTTCTATGAGTCCGGGATATTGGAGATTATAGCGAAATAGTAAAAAGTCATGGAAATAAGTTGAAATTTTGCAGGAAATAGGGTAATATGTAAGTCGAGTTGTTACATTTATTAAGGAAATGTTACAAAAGAAAGGATGTTACAATGGCAGCGAAATCAAGGAGAAGAAAGCGGAAGGGTTCTGGAAGCTGGTCGTTCTGGACGAAATTAGCTATTATGGTCTGCAGTATACTGCTAATTGTTATTGCTACAGGTATGGTGATTGTAGCAAGTAAGATGACGAAGATTGAGATAACAAAGCTCGATACGGATAAGCTCAATATAGCGAAGGCAGAAGAAGAGACGGAAACAGGATACCTGAATGTAGCTTTGTTTGGACTTGATTCCAGAGAGAATGATTTGGGCAGAGGGAACCGAAGCGATACCATGATGATTGCCAGTCTTAATAAGGAGACAAAAGAGGTAAAATTGGTTTCTATTTACCGGGACACGTTACTGCAGCTGGATGACGGAACCTATAATAAGGCAAATGCGGCATATTCCTTCGGTGGTCCGGAGGGGGCTATTTCATTGATTAACCGTAATCTGGATATGAATATCGAGAAGTATGTAACGGTTAATTTTAATGCGCTGGTAGATGTCATAGATGCTCTTGGAGGAGTGGACATTGCGATGGCGGCGCCGGAGGTTGTCCATATGAATAATTACTGTGTGGAGACTTCGGAAGTTACCGGAAAGAGTTATACGAAGATTGAGCCGGAGGTGGACGGAACCTATCATCTGAATGGTGTTCAGGCAGTATCCTATTCCAGAATCCGATATACGGAAGGCGGGGATTTTAAGCGGGCAAGCAGACAACAGCTGGTACTATCGCTGATTGCAGAGAAGGCCCAGAGTATGAGTTTAAGCTCAATTAATAAGATTATAGACAGTGTATTTCCTCAGGTTTCAACGAATTTTACTTTGTCGGAGATGGTTAGCTATGCCAAGGATATTAAGAAATATAAGCTGGGAGAATCTATGGGATTTCCAGCGAACAATACCTTTGGTATGCTGGATGGACCGGGAAGCGTAGTTCTTGCTGATACGTTATGTTCTAATGTGCTGGACGTTCATGGATTTCTGTTCGGAAGCGACGGATATAAGGTTTCCTCGAATATCGAGAAGATTGAGGACGAGATTGCGTACAAGATGTCAGGGTCTTCCGGCAGCGATAGTTATGATGACAGTACCTGGGATGATGATTCGTGGAATGATGACGCGGATTATGGTTACAGTAATAGTGGCAGCAGTGGAAGCAGCAATAGTTATGATTATGATGATGACGACGATTGGAACGGTGGGACCGGAAATAGCGGCAGTGATTATGATGATACCGGAGGGGGCGGATACTACGATGACGGAACCGGAGGAACGGACTATGATGATGGTTATGGAGAATCATCGCAGAGTTATGAGTAAGATGGTATTTGGGAGATGATGAAAGTAATGAAGAAACTAAAGAAGATATTTGTGCTGGTAATTTGTGCGGCTGCGGTATTTACAGTATGTAGTATGGATTCTTTTGCCGCAGGCGGGCAGCTGAGATTTTCAGATCCCTCTACCACAGTTGGCGCGAATGTAGACGTTACTGCGAAACTGAGTGCAGACGATAGTCTGGGCTCCGTAACGGCAAGCCTGACTTATGACAGTCAGTATCTGCGGTTTGTAGGCGGTAACGGAGCTGTAGATTCAGGCGGTACGATTCAGCTTACCGGCGACGGCGGCGGGAATAGCGAAGTGGAGTGGACGCTGCAGTTTCAGGCGTTGGCGGAAGGCTCCACCCAGATAACCATTGCATCCGTAGCGGCCAAATCCTCCGACGGCGGAGACGTATCCGTTACCCAGGGAAATTCTACTGTAACAATCGGTCCCGGAGATCCGTCTCTGATTACACAGACAGACCAGCCGGCAGCCGGAAGCGGCGGAGGAGGGAATATTGAGATAGACGGCCAGACTTATACCGTATCGACGGAGATTCCCGATATTCTGCTTCCGGAAGGGTTTGTGAAGGCGGATATGACATATGGCGGACAGGTGTACGCGGCTACCAGACAGGAGAACGGAAGTGTTTACGCAATCTATCTGGCTAATGCGGAAGGGGAGGAGGATTTCTTTCTCTATGATCCAGAGGCAGAAGCATTCTCCAAATTTGAACAGATTAGTGTGTCTGAGGGCCGGTATATTGTATTGTTAAATGAAGATAAAAGCGCAGAACTGCCGGATTATCTTCAGAAGACGTCTATGTCTGTGAATGGGAAAGAATTTCCCGCATGGCAGAATATTGACGCTAGTTCTTATTATGTGTTATACGCTTTGAATGCCGACGGCGAGAAAGGGTACTATCAATATGATACCGTAGACGGAACTTATCAGCGGTATACGCCGGAATCAGGGAAAAAATCAGATAACGACGATGATAAGAAGACCGGACTTTTAAATAAACTGCGTACGCATCTGGATAAGGTGATTCTGGTTGCCTGGGGAATCTTTCTGGTGATGCTGATTATCATGATTGTTCTTGCTGTTAAGCTGCGTCATCGCAATTTAGAGCTGGATGACCTCTATGATGAGTATGGAATTGATCTGGAGGATGAAGAAGAGGAAGAAGATTATTCGGATAAGAAGTCTAAGAAGAAAGCAGAAAAGGACGAGAAGAAGAAAAAGAAGAAATCCGAAGATGATTTCTATGATTTTGAGGATGAAGATGCGTTGTATGACGATGAAGATGATTACGAGGATGAAGAGCTGAATGAGGACAGTTACAAAGAATATGACGCGTCGGATTTTGAGGATGAAAAAGAGATTGAAGATTTGGATGCGATGCTGAATGCCCGGGTACGTGTGAAGAAACCGGCGAAGCGTCCAAAGGCAGCGGCCCCGAAGGAGCGGCCGAAAAAACAGATAGGCCATGCGGAGGATGACGATACATTTAAGATGGATTTGATTGATTTGGATTAGAGCAATTTTCAGACACGCTCTAGTAGTCTCGAGGGAGGATGCAGTAGTGTCCTCCCCGTTTTATAGCAGTCATAGGAAAGGAGCAGCATTATGTGTGGAATTGTAGGTTATGTAGGTGAGAGTCAGGCGGCGCCGATTCTTTTGGAGGGGCTGGCAAAGCTGGAATACAGGGGGTATGATTCAGCAGGAATCGCGGTTTATAATGGCAATGAAGTGCAGATGAAAAAGGCGATGGGAAGGCTGAAAGTATTAAGTGAACTGACTCATGACGGGGAATTAATGCCGGGAACGATGGGAATCGGGCATACCAGGTGGGCGACTCATGGGGCGCCTTCAGATACCAATGCGCATCCGCATTTCAACAAGGATGAAAGTATTGTGGTAGTTCACAATGGTATTATTGAAAACTATTTAAAATTAAAAAAGCGTCTGACGGAAAAAGGGTATGAATTTATATCAGAGACCGATACAGAGATTATTGCACATCTCCTGGATTATTATTACAAAGGAGATCCTTTGGAGGCAATTACTAAGGTCATGCACCGCATGGAAGGCTCTTATGCTCTCGGTCTGATTTTTGCAGACCATCCGAATGAGTTGTATGCGGTTCGTAAGGACAGTCCTCTGATTGTAGGGCATACGAAAGATGGAAGTATTATTGCCTCCGACGTACCGGCGGTTTTGAAATACACCAGAGACGTGGTGTTTATTCAGAATGAGGAGATTGTAAAACTTACGAAGGATAATATGGAGTTTTACAATATTGACGAGGAACCGATTGAGAAAGAGACCACGCATATAGAGTGGGATGTGAATGCTGCCGAGAAGGGCGGCTATGAGCATTTTATGCTGAAGGAGATGTATGAACAGCCGAAGGCGATTTTGGATACATTTTCTCCGCGGATTAAGGATGGTCAGATTGTAATTGAAGAGCTGGGGATGTCCGATGAGGAGATGAAGAACATTAAAAAAATTATGATTGTGGCCTGCGGTTCCGCCTATCATGTCGGCATGACGGCCAAGTATGTCTATGAAGGTCTGGCAAGGATTCCGGTGGAAGTGGATCTGGCGTCAGAGTTCCGGTATCGGGACCCAATTATCGAGGAGGGAACCCTTCTTCTGATTATCAGTCAGTCTGGTGAGACGGCGGATTCTCTGGCGGCGCTTCGGGAAGCGCAGGCGAAGGGCGGCAGAGTGCTTGGTATTGTAAATGTAGTGGGAAGCTCGATTGCAAGAGAGGCGGATAATGTCATGTATACATGGGCGGGACCGGAGATTGCCGTTGCAACCACGAAGGCATATACGGCGCAGCTTATCGCACA
>CAOKJI010000175.1 GCA_948468495.1 uncultured Dorea sp.
GCTGATTATGCGGCTGATTCAGGAGTACCCGGAGTTTGAACCGCTGTATCAGGAAGTGTACGGGATGTGCAGGAATATGGAGGACTTTATGGGAATATTTTCAGAAGAGCTGGCGATTCTGGATAAGAATACCGTAGACTATATGATAGACGAGATGCAGAATACGATAGATGAGCAGAAAGAAACAATTGATATTTTGGAAGGCCGGATTGAAGAGATGGAAAAGAGACAGCGGCTTTATCAGGAGAGCCTGAATCAATTGAATCAGAAACTAATTAAGGATAACCGAGTAGAAGATTTAGCTCATGCAGCCAGTGACAGAGCGTTTCAGGAGAAATTGCTGGGAGAATATGGACTGCTATAGTGTATGATGAAGCAAAGATTATGGTATTTCCTAAAGAAAGGATTTATATAGCTATGACGAAAGAGTTTAATGTTACCGGTGTATGTATTCCGGAGCTTCACTATATGGTTGATATTACACAGAGATTGGAAGAAATTAGAGAGTACGTTGATAAAGGCAGATATTTCACAATAAACCGTGCGAGGCAGTATGGAAAAACAACGACGCTGTATGCTCTGAGAGATTATCTAAAGAATGACTATCTCGTGGTTAGTATGGATTTTCAAAGACTGGATTCTGCAAAGTATAGAGATGGAAATGTCTTTTCCCTAGCATTCGCATCTTATTTTCTGCGGTCTCTTAAAGGGCGGAATTCAGATTATCCAGAGAGTATAAGGAAAAAATGCGGTGATTTGCGGGAGATTGTACTGAAACAGCCGGAGAATTTTACGCTATTTGAGCTATTTGGATATATAAGTGAGATATGCGAGGCATCAGAAAAGCCGATTGTGTTAATGATTGATGAAGTGGACAGCGCTTCAAATTATCAGGTATTTCTGGATTTTTTGTCTTTACTGCGTGCAGACTATCTGGATAGAAATAATACGGCGGTGATTCAGTCTGTAATTCTTGCAGGGGTATATGATATAAAATATATCAAACAGAAAATCCGGGCAGAAGAGGAGCATAAGATGAATAGTCCGTGGAACATCGCGGCAGATTTTAATGTGGATATGAGCCTGTCCGAACAAGGAATTGCCAGAATGCTTGCCGGGTATGAAGAGAATTATCATACAGGAATGGATATTCACAACATTGCGTCAATGCTCTGTGATTATACGTCTGGTTATCCATTTCTTGTGTCCCGAATCTGCAAGCTGGTAGATGAAAATATAGCGGGAAGCGAGGAGTTCCAAAGCAGAAGCGAGGCATGGACAAAGGAGGGAGTGTTAGAAGCTGTCAGGCAGTTGTTATCAGAGGAAAATTCTTTGTTTGATTCTCTTGCAGATAAGCTTGGCCAGTATCCTGAGTTAAATGAAATTCTTTTTACGGTATTATTTACGGGGAAAAATATAGCTTATAATTATGATAATCAGGCTATTTCTGTTGCTGCTATGTTTGGATTTGTTAAGGATGAGAAAGGCAGTGTGGCGATTGCAAACCGTATATTTGAGACAAGATTGTATAACCGGTACTTATCATCAGAAGAGCTTCAGGCAAATGATATTTATCAGTCGTCGCTTTGGGATAGGAATCAGTTTATTATCAGCGGTCATTTGAACGTTCGATTGATTCTTGAGAAATTTACTGAGCATTTTCATGAATTATACGGGAATAGCGAAGAAAGATTCATAGAAGAGGCTGGGCGCAAATTGTTCCTGCTGTATCTTCGCCCGATTATCAATGGAACTGGTAATTATTACATTGAGTCAAGGACCAGAAGTATGGGGCGTACAGACGTAATCGTAGATTATTGCGGAGAACAGTATGTAATAGAGATGAAGATATGGAGAGGGCAGGAATATCATCGGCGCGGGGAGGAACAGCTTGTCAGTTATCTGGACGACTATAATCAAAAGAAGGGGTATATGCTGAGTTTTTGCTTCAATCAGAAGAAATCAATTGGTGTGAAGGAGATTATAGTGGGAGACAAGATGCTTATTGAAGCAGTGGTTTGAAATAGACACTTTTCATATTAGGAGCGCTGAGCGTGGATGAACCGGAGCTGATTATGCGGCTGATTCAGGAGTACCCGGAGTTTGAACCGCTGTATCAGGAAATGTACGGGATGTGCAGGAATATGGAGGACTTTATGGGAATATTTTCAGAGGAGCTGGCGATTCTGGATAAGAATACTGTAGATTATATGATAGACGAGATGCAGAATACGATAGATGAGCAGAAAGAAACGATAAATGGACAGAGAGAGAAAATAAATACACAAAAAGGGACAATTGATATTTTGGAAGGCCGGATTGAAGAGATGGAAAAGAGACAGAGGCTTTATCAGGAGAGCCTGAATCAATTGAATTAGAAATTAATTGAGGATAACCGGGTGGAAGATTTAGCTCATGCAGCCAGTGACAGAGCGTTTCAGGAGAAATTACTGGAAGAATATGGCCTGCTATAAAAGGACAGTGGCGGGGAATAATTTTCATCTATAGAATCTATAGCCAGGGGGAGGAATCGCCGATGCAGGAGAGCAGATTATTTAAGCTGGTATACTATTTACTTGATAAGGGACGCGCCACCGCTCCGGAATTAGCGAAAGAATTTGAGGTATCGGTGAGAACGATTTATAGAGATGTTGACGCTCTTAGTGGGGCGGGAATTCCCATTTATGCAGAAGCAGGGAGAAATGGCGGTATTCGTCTGATGAATGATTTTGTTCTGGAAAGGGCCGTCTTATCTGAGGAAGAAAAGCAGGAAATCCTTCTGGCGCTGCAGAGTATAAATACTGCGCAGAATCAGAGCGGCAGTCAGACATTACAGAAGCTTTCTGCAATATTTCAGCAGGGTTCGGAGAACTGGCTGGAGGTGGATTTTTCCAGATGGGGGCAGGAGGAAGGTGACAATGAGAAGTTTGAACTGCTGAAATCAGCAATCATTCATAGCAGGAATGTTAAAATCAATTATGCAAATTCTTACGGCGGGTTAGGTGAAAGAATCGTACAGCCGTATAAGCTTATTTACAAAGCCAAAGCATGGTATTTGAGCGCTTTTTGCACAGAGAAAGAAGAGTGGCGGCTCTTCAAATTAAACCGTATTTTGGATATAGGGATTTTAGATGAAAGTTTTTGGCATCGTGAGATTCCGAAACAGGCGGAAGTTTCCGAGGAAAAATATAACCGGATTACGCTTCGTTTTCCCAGGGAAATGGCATACCGCGTGTTTGATGAATTTGACAAGGACCAGATACAGACGCAGGCGAACGGGGATTTAATTGCTTCTGCAAGGATGCCGGAAGACGGATGGCTAACGGGTTTCCTGCTGTCCTTTGGAACGCAGGTAGATATACTTTCACCTGCGTATTTGAAAGAGGTTGTAGCGGAACAGGCAAAATTAATATATGAAAAGAATAAACAAAGCGGCAAATAAAAACATAGATTATATTTTATATTACATGTTTTTACAAACTTTTGTGATATACTGATTGTGTAAGCAGATGATAAAGGGACGGAAAGTTAATAATAGATTAAAGGAATATAGGGGTAACGTCAGACAGAGTGAATGCGAAAGGAAAGCAGGGAGATGGAATGTCAGAAAAAAGGCTGAATAATACAATATTTCTTATGTACTTAGTGACTGAAAATTATTGTAAAAAACATAATATTTCTACAGAAGATTTTTTAGAGCTGGACAGGGAATATGCGATATTAAATTATGTAGCGGAATGTCCGGACGTTTTTGATAGCTTGACAACTGGGGAAATGGTAAGGGAGGTTGAGCGGTATGTGTCACAATTTTAAGACAATTTTGTACCATGGAACAGTGTCGAAGATACAGCAAATAGATGTAAAGCTTGGGCGGGAACGAAAGGACTTTGGAAAAGGATTTTACATGGCGGTATCAAAAAATCAGGCGATTGGAATGATGCATAAGAAATACAGAGAAAATGTAAGAAGAAGCAGAGGAAAACAGGAAAGTGTATTTTCAGAAAATTTATATGAAATAACATTACGTGAAAATTATATCTCAAATTTAAAAATAAAGGTGTTTGATGTGGCGGATTTGGACTGGCTTGATTTTGTGTTGACGTGTAGGGAAAAAGGCGGCATGCCGCATGATTACGATATGGTGGTTGGTCCTACAGCGGATGATGACACAGCTTTTTGTCTGAAAGCTTATTGGGATGGATTATATGGGAAGATTGGTTCAGATACTGCCAAAAGAATTTTGCTTAATAATTTAGAGACCGAGAACCTGGGAATACAATATTATATAGGAAAACAGGAAGTAGCAGATCAACTGATTAAAAGCATCAAAGCAATTGATTGGAGATAAGGTTATGAGAGAAAGCAAAATTGAGACTATGATAGGGATGTGTGTTGTAGCGCTAACAAAACACCTGATGAAAAAGCAGAATATTAGTTATGAAGATGCGTATAAAAAACTGCTGGGTATGGAGATATATAAGCTGTTACAAGATCCGGAAACAAGACTTTTTCTTGAAATTAATGAATATTTATGTTTGGCATGTGATAAGGAGCTGGAAGAAGGAGAAGATGCTTTGTATGTGTATATTAATGATTGAGTTACCAGATATGTGAATGGAAAGTAAAATTATTTTCGTCTATATATTTTAAAAGAGGTTGTAGCGGAACAGGCAAAATTAATATATGAAAAGAATAAACCATGACAGAGGGCGTCAGGATATGTGTGCTATATTAGAGATGTAACTGCAATTGAGTTATGTACAGATTTAGGACACATTGAAAAGACGGAGGAAAAGAATATGAACGAGATGAGTCAGAGATTTTGTCAGTGCTGCGGTATGCCTATGGGAGAGGCAGAGGAACTTTTCGGAACAAATGCTGATGGCAGCAGAAACGAGGAATATTGTAAATATTGCTTTGAAAATGGTGAGTTTACTTTTAAAGGAACAATGGAGGAAATGATTGAAGCGTGCGTACCGAATATGGCCGCCGCTAATCCGGATATGACGGAGGAAGAGGCAAGAAACGGAATGCTTGAATGGTTTCCGACGCTAAAACGGTGGAAAAAATAGTTACCGCAAATCTATTGCAGGTTAGTAAAAAGAAATAATGCCTGGTTGAAGTTACGTTCAGCCAGGCATTTTTTCACTTGTCGGACGAAGTCCGCTGGGCCAGAAGAACGTGTGTTTGGGCGTGCCCCTTGGGTATCCTCTCCGGGCACCTCTATGGATATTTGGCCGTTTCGCAAGGTAGCCCCTCTGGGCACCATACGCTAAAAAATCTCTTAAAGCTACTACCTTTA
>CAOKJI010000176.1 GCA_948468495.1 uncultured Dorea sp.
ATCCTCTCTTCACCTTCCCCTTCGTCAATTATTTCTCCTATATTTCTCTCTTCGCTGTAAACTTCTTCCATTATTACTGTATTCTCCCCAGTTCCTGCTATACCCGATTCTTCCTTCACAATCTCTTTTATCTCAGACCCATTTTTCCCGGCTTTTTCCTCTATTTCTGGCTTCTCTTTCGCAGGCTCTTCTGATTCCAACTTATTCTTTCCGCTCTTTTCTTCTATTTCCGGTTTCTCTTTCGCAGACTCTCCTAATTCCAACTTATTCTTTCCGCTTTTTTCTTCTATTTCCGGTTTCTCTTTCGCAGACTCTTCTGCTTCTAACTTATTCTCTCCGTTTTTTTCTGCTTCAGGCTCCTCTTTCACTGCTTCTTCCGCTTCCGGCTCATTCTCTCCTGCTTCTTCTATTCCTTCCTCCACTTTCGCTGCTTCTCCTGCTTCCGGTTCATTCTTCCCATCTTCCTCTTCTGTCATCTTATTATCGGTACCGGCCTCCCCCTCTTCGCCTGTTTCCTTTTCCCGAACAGCCTCGCCTGCATCAAACTCTTCCTTTCTTATTTCGTCTTCTGTATATAATGTTTCTTCCGGCATTGATATTCCCCTTCCTGTTTTCGGCGTTTTACCGCGCTTAAATCCACCTTATTAATTATATCTTAACAGACATTAGTAGCCTGTTAAGTATATCTTAACGGACATTAGTAGTCTGTTAAGTATACCTTATTGAACATTAAGTTCAATCCGCATAGCTTTACGAACCGCAAAATTCGACTTCTGATGATATATTAAACCAAAATAAAGAAAATGTACATATGATTTTAACAGATTTCACCCATTTACTGTTCAGCTTGTTACAGATTATCTTGCCGGAACAGGCGTCGACAACCAGGCTGTCAATCACGCGTCCATTTTATTGCAGCGAATTGCCTAACCCCCTCGAAAAGACGCATGATAAACCAAAACAGAGCAGGCAATTCCCAGTTTCCGGGGATTGTCTGCTCTGTCTGAGCTAAATCATTTATTCGCATTTCTCTTTTAGTGGAAGAAATGCGCACCAATCTGCATTCCATAACCACCCTGGTCAAAATATAAGCATCCGCCGATTGGATTCTGACCGGCAAGCGCAGCATCCGCCGCCTGCAGAGCCGTCGCGGTATATCCTCCTGAACTTCTTACCTGGTCTAACCACCCGCTTCCTGCAGGGCCAAACTGTCCCGGCTGATAGATGACGGCTTCCATCGTATTCGGATATGCGCCGCTGGCAATCCGGTTCAGAACTACCGCTCCTACGGCAACCTGTCCTTCAAAAGACTGATTTCCCGCTTCACAGAAAATAATAGATGCTAATAGCTCTCTGTCCAACCCACCTCCTGAAACAGACGCCGTTCTAGCCGCCGCTTCAGCTGCCTGCGCTTCCTTCGCCGCCTGCTCGGCCTTCTGTCTCTCTTCGGCTTCCTTCTGCGCCCTTAACTCTTCCGCCTTTTCCTCCGCTTTCGCCAGCGCTTCTTTCACAGTGTCCGCAGGCTTCTCATTCACATCAGCCTTTTTACCGTCCGCCGCTTCTTCAAAACCATCTGACAGAAGTAACTCCATGGATAATGCCACTGTCCCCGGCAGAATTTCGTCCTGCATATCCGCCGCGTGACTGGTAAATCCTAATGTCATCGTAGATACAGCCACCGAAGCGGCCATACACATTCGCGCCTTTGCAATTCCATTTTTTAAATTAAATTTGTATTTCAACATAAATATGATTCCCTCCTGTATACATACTTTGTATTGTTAATAAAGTATACTCGTTTTTTTCAACTTTATTACAATTATTACAAAATTGTTACATTTTGTACTGAAGGAATCATATCATGTGTCTATATAAAATTCAATTATAACTATTTTCCAGCATTGTTATATCCTGCCAGAATATACTGCTCACTCCGCCCACAGCAGTATACAAAAATATCATCTTAAATTAATACTGTTAAATTTTTGCAATATCAATCAGCGTCAGTTTCTTGATATCCGTATTTTCCAGACTGGTTATCAGCGCCTGCGCCGTATCGATGGCTGTCAGCACATTGACTCCGGTCTCAATCGCGCTTCTTCGGATTACAAAGCCATCCTTCGCCCTCTCCGCTCCCTGAGGCGGCGTATCAATAACCAAATCAATCTTATGACCGAGAATCAAATCCATCAGATTCGGCGATACCTGTTCAATCTTATTGACAGCAATCGCCTTCACGCCATTTTCTTTTAAAACTGCGGCCGTACCTTCCGTAGCGAAAATCTTATATCCAATCTCCGCAAACCGGCGTCCGATATCCACAATATCCTTCTTATCCTCGTCCCTGACGGTAATAATCATATTGTTATGCTTCGGAAGCTTGATTCCGGCGCCTAAGAACGCCTTATACAGCGCTTCATCAAAGGTCTTTGCAATGCCTAAGCACTCTCCGGTGGACTTCATCTCTGGCCCTAAGCTGATATCCGCATCCCGGATTTTCTCGAAGGAAAATACCGGCATTTTCACAGCGAAATAATCCGCCTCTGGCTGCAGCCCCGACGTATAGCCAAGCTCCCGAATCGTATGGCCGATAATCACCTTAGAAGCCAGCGGCACAATCGGAATCCCGGTTACCTTACTGATATAAGGAACGGTACGGCTGGACCGGGGATTGACTTCGATGACGTACACGTCTTCTCCGCACACAATAAACTGAATATTAATCAGTCCGATGACATGTAGGGACTGTGCGAGTTTCCTGGTGTAATCCTCAATGGTACGCTTCGTCTTCTCGCTGATACTCTTGGCAGGATATACAGAAATACTGTCCCCGGAATGGATTCCGGCCCGCTCAATATGCTCCATAATTCCCGGAATCAGGATATCCGTTCCGTCGCAGACCGCGTCTACCTCAATCTCTTTTCCCTGAAGATACTTGTCCACCAGAATTGGATGATCCTGTGCAATCCGGTTGATAATTCCGATAAATTCATCAATATCATGGTCGTTAATTGCAATCTGCATTCCCTGACCGCCTAACACATAGGAAGGTCTTACCAGAACCGGATAACCAAGCCTGTTCGCCACTTCTTTCGCTTCCTCCGCGGTATACACCGTCCCTCCTGTGGGCCTTGGAATTTTACATTTCTCTAAGATTGCGTCAAACAGCTCCCTGTCCTCCGCCGCGTCTACATTCTCCGCCGAGGTTCCAAGGATGGGCACGCCCATCTTCATCAGCGCTTCTGTCAGCTTAATAGCCGTCTGGCCGCCAAACTGGACCACCGCTCCGTCCGGCTTCTCCAAATCCACAATGCTCTCCACATCCTCCGGGGTCAGGGGCTCAAAGTACAGCTTGTCCGCAATATCAAAGTCCGTACTTACCGTTTCCGGGTTATTATTTACAATAATCGTCTCATAACCTTCCTTCGCAAAGGCCCAGGTACAGTGCACTGAGCAGAAATCAAATTCAATTCCCTGCCCAATCCGAATCGGCCCAGAGCCAAGCACCAGAACTTTCTTACGGTCTTTTGTCTCCTCCGCCTCGTTCTCACTTCCGAATACGGAATAATAGTAAGGCGTCTCCGCCGCAAATTCCGCCGCACAGGTATCTACCATCTTGTAAGCCGCCGTAATACCGTACTGATGACGCATATCGTGGATTTCCCGCTCAGTATGCCCGGTAATCTTTGCGATTACATTGTCCGGAAATTCCATCCGTTTCGCTTCCCTCAAAAGTTCTTCACTCAGAGCGCTGCGCTTCATCTTCGTCTCTAACTCTACCAGCCGGGCAATCTTATCGATAAACCATTTGTCAATCCTCGTGACCTCATGGATTTCTTCGATGCTGATGCCCTGACGGACTGCTTCCGCAATCTTCCAGATTCGTCTGTCGTCCACCACCTTTAACACTTCTAACAACTCTTCTCCCGTAAGGTAGGAATAGTCGTAAGACATCAGACTGTCCACATGCTGCTCCAGAGAACGGATGGCCTTCATCAGCGCTCCCTCGAAGTTATCACAGATGCTCATAACCTCGCCGGTAGCCTTCATCTGGGTGGTCAGCGTACGCTTCGCGCTGATAAATTTGTCAAAGGGAAGTCTTCACTACACAGTAATCCAGCATCGGCTCGAAACTGGCGTAAGTCTTCTTCGTAACCGCATTCTGAAT
Organism: uncultured Dorea sp.; assembly: GCA_948468495.1. The sequence goes on from CAOKJI010000176.1 coordinate 4,169, forward strand.
CTCGTCCAGAGTATAACCCAGCGCAATCTTGGCCGCCACCTTGGCGATTGGGTATCCGGTCGCCTTGGATGCCAGGGCGGAAGAACGGCTCACTCTGGGATTCACCTCGATGACGCAGTATTCAAAAGTATCCGGGTGCAGGGCATACTGCACATTACACCCTCCGGTAATATTTAACTCGCTGATAATATTCAGCGCAGAAGTACGCAGCATCTGATACTCCTTGTCTCCCAATGTCTGGGAAGGAGCCACAACGATACTGTCTCCGGTATGCACGCCTACCGGGTCAATATTTTCCATATTACATACGGTAATGCAGTTGCCGTTGCCATCGCGCATCACCTCATACTCAATCTCTTTCCAGCCGGCAATACAGCGTTCTACCAGAACCTGTCCCACCCGGGAAAGGCGAAGCCCGTTCTCCAAAATCTCCACTAACTGCCTGCGGTTATTTGCAATACCGCCGCCGCTGCCGCCAAGGGTATATGCCGGACGCAGTACCACCGGATATCCGATGCTCTCCGCAAACTGTATGCCGTCCTCTACGTTCTCCACAACCAGAGACGCCGCGCAGGGCTCCCCGATTTTCTCCATGGTGGCCTTGAATTCCAGACGGTCCTCCGCCTTCTTAATGGTCTCGGACGTAGTTCCGATTAAACGCACATGATTCTCTCTTAAAAATCCGTTCTCTTCCAGCTCCATTGCCAGATTCAATCCTGCCTGGCCGCCCAAAGTCGGCAGAATACTGTCTGGCTTCTCCTTCAAAATCAACTGTTCCACCACTTCGACGGTCAGCGGCTCAATATATACCCGGTCGGCAATATCCTTATCCGTCATAATCGTTGCGGGATTGGAGTTCAGCAAAACAACCTCCACTCCCTCTTCCTTCAGAGAGCGGCATGCCTGCGTACCCGCATAGTCAAATTCCGCCGCCTGTCCGATAATAATCGGGCCGGAACCAATCACAAGTACCTTATGAATATCTTTAATTTTAGGCATCTTTCCTCTCCTTTCTGTCCTTCATCATCTGAATAAACCGGTCAAATAAGTACCCCGAATCCTGCGGTCCGGGGCAGGCCTCCGGGTGAAACTGTACCGTAAAGATATC
>CAOKJI010000177.1 GCA_948468495.1 uncultured Dorea sp.
ATTATGACCCGAGTAAGGATTACACACCCATCAGCATGTGGGGGTATTTTGGATATTCTATTCTATTCTTGATACCTTTTATTGGTCTGATTCTTGTATTGTTATTTTCTTTTGGAGGTACACACAATATAAATGTAAGGAATTTTGCACGTTCGCAGTTCTGTGTTTATATTGTATTGTTTATACTTGTATTGATGTTTGGTTCAACTATAGGGTGGGAGATATATAGATTTATGAATATGTTTTAATAGGAGAACATTATGAGCAATTTGGACTGTGAAAATGATGTAGTTAAGAATGAGGATAAGGTTATAAAGAAGAGCAAGAAGGCAGTTGCCGTTCGTGTGATTTTATTGATTCTCTTGGTTTTCTGCCTTATTGTTGTTACATTTGTCGTAGGTTACATGAAAGGAATGGATAAGGGAGTTAAGTTGCAGAAAATTGCTTCTGAGCAAACTGTTAAAGCTGATGAGACAAAGGAAGAGGAAAATAAGACGGAAGATGATGATACAGAAGATAAAGAGGAACAGGATACGGAAGAGTATGTGGATATAAAAGATACTTATAGGCAGATATACTATGATTATCTTAGTTCTTCTGATTTGTTGCAGGATGATACCATGGGCATGTATTTTGATAGAAATGACGGTATGATATTTGGCTTTTCTGACGCTGAGGAAGGAAAAGAAGAGATATTATATGCAATCCAACATGATTAAGGAGAATATTTATGAAATGTACAAAATGTGGAAATGAGTTAAAAGACGGCGTGAAGTTCTGTCCACAGTGCGGTGAGGTGGTAAAAGAAGAGAAGAAAATGAAATATTGTACGAAGTGTGGCAGTAAATTGCCTGAAGGTGCTGTGTTTTGTGCTAAGTGTGGTACTAATATAAATGTGGTACAGGAGCAAGAGGTTTCAAAAAAATTTAAAAAGCAGAGTGGAAAATTTAAAAAGATATTCTTGATAGCAGGTATTGCGATTATTGTACTTCTGAGTATTGGGGGTATCATGCTGAATAGCGAGAAGGCTATGTACAAGGCGTATGTGAAATTCCATGAAGAGTATTGTGATAAGAGAGCAGAATATGACGAATATAATGATTGCGCGGCGAAAATCATTATGTCGCCAGAAAATGAGAAATGGCTTGTGATTTGGGATATCACTAAAATGAAATATGATAGTGATGGGGATTTGGAAGATATAAAGGAGAAGACAACTCTGTATCGTTATAGTTGGGGAAAAGTAAAGGAAGTTGCAACATTTTCGAGTAATGCAGAGGATGAAGGGCTTCCGTGGTTCTCTGTGATTGATAATGAGTTATATGTTTTTTTTATCGGAAAAAGAATAGAAGTAAATAAAAGAAATATCTTAGAAGGAGTTTACCGTCTAAACAATAAAAACAAGTTTGAGACCGTTAAAGTTAAGAAAACAGGAACAGATGACAACATTGATTATATAACGGAGTTTGGTACGACTCTTTTTGATTTCTACTTATTCAGTGGTGAGTTTGATGTGCTTAACAAAGATGATGGTTTTTATTCGGAAATATATCATACATGGTACAGATACGGTAGTCAGTTGAAAAATATAAATTGCATATGTGCTGAAAATGTAAGTGAGTTTGCGGATGTTGTGGATGAGTTGTCTGAGCATAAAATAAAAAATCAGACTGATTTACAAATCACTTACGGTAATATTTTAAAAGAATTTGGTTGGTTTAATTTTTTTATGGACGATGATTTTTTGTTGACTGATTATCCTGTTGTCGGAATAATGAAAACAAAATATGGTTATTATCTGGTGAGAACAAGTGGTAATGTTGCGCTTATTAGTGTGTCTGACGAGAAAGATTTGTATAAGGCAATGCAGTCTGCTGATGGCAGAAAAGTAACACGTATAGAGAACATTGGTAATGTGGAAGCGCCAGAAAATTTAAAAATACCAGAAGGTATCACATATATTAATGGTTTTGAGGAACAGAAAAAGTTAGAAACTGTAGAGTTGCCTGATTCTCTGCAAAAAATAGGTAAAATGGCTTTTTCTTACTGTAATAATCTTCAACAAATAGAAATACCCGATTCTGTAGAACAAATAGGAGGAAATGCTTTTAATAATGAGTTTGGTTTAGGAACAGTTATTGTAACAAGCGAAGGGTCATATGCACAGGAGTATGCTGAAGAAAACAGTTTAGATTGGTCAGAAAAGAAGCTGAGTGAGAAAGAACTTGAGGAGAGGAAACTTCTTGGTGAAGCTTTGGATGCTTATCGACAGTATATAAATAATTATGAAGCAGAATATGAGAATGAAGAATATAATGGTGTAACGCTTGGATATGTAAATGATGATAATATACCAGAGTGTTTTGTATGGAAAACCTATAGATATCAAGGGTATGGTACAGGTCTTACGATATTATCATATATAAATGGAGAGATTATTGTTAGTGACGATTTTAGTGCAACTTATTCTTCAGAAGACGTTACATATACACCAAGATCAGGTAAAGTGTGTGGGAGCTCGTGGGTTAACGGATTTGGTGCAGTATATATGGTATATCGGTTAACGGATAAATTTGAAACTATTACAGAAATATATGATTTTATGGCAGGATTCGAGAAAGACGAAAAATTCACTGTTAATGGCGAAGATTATGGTAGCCATGAAGCAATAGAGGAATATATATCTTCGTTAGGATTAAAAGACTATTTTTCGGAGGACGACATTTGTGAATATATCTCGGATGCTTATGATAATCTAGAAAAAGTTAATTAGTTATGAATAAAGGGGCTGTCGCACTAAGTGATTAGTGCATAGCTCCTTTCTTATGCAAAAAATAACTGCCATTCTGTGCAAGCTGCCGCTTCACGAATGTTCATTCGTTAATGCGACAGCCCCCTGTTTAATCATATTTGTTACATGTTCTATATTTGAAAGTGTTCCAGCATAATTGGCATGCATTCCCGACTGTTCCTGGCCAAAGAGTATTCGCCCTTATTTAAACACCAGTCGGAAACAAGAGCCCGTTCACACATGGTAAAATATCGGGTAATATCAGCAACGGAAATATCTCCGCGGATTTGCCGGCGTTTTTGGCCTTCGGTTATAATGCGGCTGACAAGCTTATAATATCTGCGATTCTGGTCAAGAAGATGGCGCTGGCCCTGTGATACCAGCTGAGTGGAATAAAGGGAGGCGACAAGTTCCACGCTGATTTTCTCTTCCATCATCTTATGGGCTTCATAGTTGATATGAAGAAGCTTCGCAAAACTGTTCATATTCGGGTCCATTTTATTTTCCAGTTCTTCGTAAAATTCATCCAGGATAACGGATAACGTGTTCAACAATTCATCTTTTGTATTGAAGTAATAATAGAAAGAACCCTTTGAAGTGCCGGACAGCTCGATAATATCATCGACCGTTGTACCGTTATACCCTTTGTCGTAGAATAGCTGCCATGCAGCAGTTACAATCCGGTTTTTCGCGCTTTTTTTCTTTGACATTTCTTCCATGATTTCACCTCAAAATCAAGTTTTTCATAATGGCTGACAGATGCTTTGTTTATTCTATCACAATCCGATATTATGTGGCAACTTCATAATTTAATTAAGAAACATTCGCCTGCTTCAATCTACGTCCGAACTATTACACATTCATTGACAAAAATATGACATGGTGGTATATTTAGACTATAGTATAAACTATAGTCTAAAATTGGATTTGGCTATATGAAGCGCGTTTAAAAATTGCTTTCCGGCAGGAGGATTTTCCGCTTGTGCGAACAGAGCTGCCAGCCGGAAACAGAGCACAGGTGGAGAATATTTCGATTGAAAAAGGGTAATAAGATGAAGAATATTACGAATATACAGAAGTTTTCGATTCATGACGGAGACGGAATCCGCACGTCGGTGTTCTTTAAGGGCTGCCCGCTGCGGTGTGAGTGGTGCCACAATCCGGAGACTCAGAGATACGACAGGGAGATGCAGTTTGATTCTGGGAAATGTACGGGGTGCGGTTCCTGTGTGAAGGCTTGTCCCAGTCAGGCGCTTGTGATGCAGGAGGGGAAGCCGGTACTGGATAAGGAGATATGTACGCTGTGCGGCAGATGCGAGAGCTTCTGTCCGGCAGGACTGCGTGAGGTTATTGGGCGTGAGTATTCAGTAAAAGAGCTGATAAAGGAGCTGATGAAGGACCAGATGTTTTACGAGGAATCCGGAGGGGGAGTGACATTTTCCGGCGGAGAAGTCATGACGATGGATATGGAATATCTTCTGGAGGCAGCAAGAGAGCTGAAACGTCAGGATGTGACGCTTACCGTTGATACTTGCGGGTATGTTCCTTACGGGAAGTTTCAGGCGCTTCTCCCTTATGTGGATACCTTTCTCTATGATGTGAAGGTGATGGATTCGGAACTGCACCAGAAGTATATAGGAGCGGATAACAGGCTGATCTTAGAGAATCTGGTACGTCTTTCGGAGGATGGCGCCAGGATTTACATACGGATTCCCATAATCAGGGAAGTGAATGGCAACGAAGAGAATATGAGAGAAACGATTCGGTTTCTGAAAGAACATGATATCCACCCGGCCGGGATTCATCTGCTGCCCTATCATGATACGGGAAGCGGGAAGTATCCGAAGCTGGATATGGTATATAAAGGAACTGATTTACATGCGCCGGATAAGGAAGAGATGGAAAGCTTTGTGAGGCTCTTTCAGGACGCCGGATTTGTGAACGCCAGGATAGGAGGATAATGATATGGCAAAAAAACGCGGTATGAACGAACGAATCCAGAAGCTTCGGGAAGTCAGTGTGACCACGCCGGTTCACATTGATTTGGAGAGAGCGAAGATTGAGACGGATTTCTACAAGGAAAATGATGGGAAATACTCGATTCCGGTTATGAGAGCGATGGTTCTGAAGGAATATTTTTCTAAGAAAACGCTTTATCTGGGGGACGGCGAGCTGATTGTGGGCGAGAAGGGAAAAGACCCTCAGGCGTCTCCTACATTTCCGGAACTTTGCTGTCACAGCGTAGAGGATATGGTGGTTATGAGCGAGCGGGAGCTGGTTTCCTTCCATACGACGGAAGCAGACAGGAAGCTTCAGGCTGAGGAGATTATTCCTTACTGGACGGGAAGGAGTATGAGGGAGAAGATTCTTGCGAGAATGACTCCGGAATGGAAAGAGTGCTACAGCGCCGGCATGTTTACCGAGTTTATGGAGCAGAGAGGACCGGGACATACCTGCGGCGGCGAGCAGGTATTTAC
>CAOKJI010000178.1 GCA_948468495.1 uncultured Dorea sp.
CCTGGACATAAGCAGTAGCTCCCGGCACTCTTTTACTGTGAATAAATGGCACTGGTAAATACCAGGGATAAAAGCCTTTCGGCAGATGGTTAGCAGTTCTTTTTCTGATATGCCGCATCTGCAGCAAAGGCCAAAAATTTTGTTCACAATACCGGCATCCACAGAGGCAGACGATCTCCAGCTGCGGAAATTGTCCTGCTGGTAATACAGCAGGCGCTCTATACTGTCAAATCCGTTTAAGTCAGAGTAGAACGCCATACAGTAATAGGCAACTGCTATCCGAGGGTTCCCTTCCAGCTCCACGAACCGGCCCTGGCGCACACGGGCATCCCGGAGCAGGCGATAATTTCCGGTTCTCAAATACAATTCTACTTCCAGAGTGAGGCTATCCCACCGCATATCATTCCCGGTACCGTCCCCAGGAATAGGACGCATATAATCTGGCAACATAATCTACCTCCATCTTTTAATTCTGCCTTTTTCGGAATCGGTCTATCCTAATAATCTTTTTTCCTCTTCTTGACGGCGCATTTCAGCATCATAGGCCGCCCTAAGAGAGCCTAAGACAATCTCTTTTGCATAATCCGGAATGGAGCGGAACATTGCAAGCAGTTCAATTTCTTCTGGAGAGCTGCATTGCTTTTTATAGTTATCTGGAGAAACATATTCTTTGCCATTAAGAAGAAAATCAACAGATACACCAAAGTGATTTGAAAAATCCATAAGTATTTTTGAGTTTACCGTGGCTCCATCTCTCCATCTCTGTACATTTCCTGGGCTCAATTCAAGCTGTTTCATTAGAGGGGTGAGCTTTTCCCCTCTCTGTTCACATAATTGCAAAACATTATCTAAAAAAGACACAGCATCACTCTCCTAAATTAAAATACGCCATAAGGTATTAGATTATTGACAAATACCTTATAGTGAGTTATGATATATATGCGAGATACATTTGTGCGATTTATATTCCACGACAAACGGCACATCTGTATAAACGCTCTGAATTGCGTTACAAAGGGCAGAGCGCACATATTCATTTTAACAATGTATCGTTAAAATGTAAAGTCAAAATGTAACGCACATCATAGCAAAGTCGGTAAGAGAGATGGAGAAAAAGCTAACTCCCTGGTGCGAGAACGTAAAAATTGCCATGATTGAACGCGAATTGAGCGTACAAGATTTGGCGGATGCTATTGGGATGTCGCGTGTATATACATCGGCACTTATCAATGGCAGAGTCCAATCCGAAGCGACCATGAAGCTCATAAGCGATACGTTGAACATCGAAAGCCCGGAAAAGAGAAAATCCGATTCCTGGTGCAAGAGCGTGAGGATAGCAATGGTAAAGCGCGGATGGAGTGTGCTGGATTTGGCAAAAGCGGCAAACATGAGCAAAGGCCATACATCGGCGGTCATCAATGGCAGAGTACAATCTTCCCAGGCAGTCAGAACCATAAGCGATGTACTGAACATTGACGCAGCCGCTCTTTCCTCGGATGCTACTTAGATTATAAGCCGAAAGGACGGTGAATGACATGGGGAATGGCTCTATGAAAGACAATGATAATGTGTACTTTCTTGCCAGGAAAAAGGCGGCAGCATACAACGAGAGGCTATACAGCAGGGAAGGGGCGGCGGAACTGCTGGGAGTGTCCGTATCAACGCTGGCCGACTATGAGCTGGGGAATACAAAGGTGGTTCCGGTGGATAAAGTGGTGCTTATGGCGGACCTCTATAACTGTCCGGAATTGAAATACAGCTATTGTAAGAATGAGTGTCCAATCGGAAAGCTGATGCCGATGGCAACGCAGGCAAAGAATCTGGAGGGAATCGCGCTTCGGCTTATCCGGGAGTTTGACGCCGATAAACTGAAAAACATTCAGAAGGACCTAATTGAGATTACAGAGGACGGTGTTGTAGACGATACAGAGAAACCGGCTCTGAAATCAATCATGGAGAGGCTGGACCAGATGGCGATTGCCATCAGTGAGCTAAAGATAGCAGGAGAAAAGGCACTGAAAGGTTGAGGGATGGTTATGGATGCTGCCAAGTTGAGGGAGATTCTGAAAACGCAATATGGAATAAAAGATGATAGCGAGTTCAACACGGCAGTTGAAAAGTCATCTGGAGTAAACCTGGGGCTGTTCACTATGCCGCTGATGGAAAGGAGCAGGGATGGACGCAAGAAAACAGAGACGGCTATTGCGTAGAGTGAAGCTGGCGGCTATTGCAGCTGCTACCGTCTATACATCAATCGGAATAAGGATGATTGTAACGGATGCAGGAGAAGGGATAAAACCGGATCCGGTCATAAGTACAGCAGCAGTCACCGAAGCAGGCATCCGGGAATTTTCCGGGAGAGAAGCAAGCCAGGGAGCAAAAGTCCTGGCACCGGAACCGGAAACCGAACAATCCTCTGAATGGGATGCGGAAGATTCTTATCTGCTGGCAAAGCTGGCGATGGCGGAGGCGGAAGGTGAGGATACCGAAGGTAAAGCACTGGTTATCCTGGTGGTTCTGAACCGGGTACGGAGCGAAGGGTTCCCGGACACGGTGGAGGATGTCATCATGGAGGAACATAACGGAGTCCGCCAGTTCAGCGTCACCAAGGAGGGAGGCCGGTGGTATAAGGTGGAACCGGACGAGGACTGCTACAAGGCGCTGGAGCTGGTAACGTTGGAAGAATGGGATGAATCCGAAGGGGCGCTGTATTTTGAAAGCCGGAGTGATTCTACCTGGCACCAGAATCATTTGCAGTTCCTTTTCCAACATGGGAAACATTATTTCTACAAGGAGGGATGACATTGCGGAAAGTAAAGCGGTTCATATACCGGGAATGGATATGGATAACGCTGGGAATCATCCTCACACGGTTTGCTGCTGAATACGCATACCAGGAGCGCGGATACATGGCATACGGAGGGGAATGGCTGGTACTGCCGGTTCTTCTGCTGACAGTAAACACGGCAAGGAACATCGCCGGTACCGTGATAATGATATATGGAGGAGAGGAGGATGCGGATGCCAGAAGAATTGAAGCGGATCACCGAAGGGTTCCGGGAAACCGCAGGCGGATTGACGGATGGAGAAGCAGATGAAATATTCCGGTTTTGCCTCCGGAAAATGGAGGTATGCGGAATTGAAAACCAGGAGGAATATCTGCCGCTTCTATTCCGGGATGAAGTAAAGAATTTCATCATACGCAGGGGAATAAGCGCTATTACCGCATTGAGAAGGATGGGGGTGGCGGTCAGTGTGTGAGATATGCAGACAGTCTCCGTGTCATCCGAGATGCCCGAACGCCGGAGAACCGGAGGGTAAATACACTTGTATCAAGTGTGGGTATGGAATCATGGAGAATGAAGAATACCTGGCATCACCGGACGGTCCGGTTTGCCTGGAGTGTCTGGAGGACATGACTACCAGGGAGTTAATTGAAATATGCGGCGAGGAGCTGCAAAAAGCATAAAGGAGGATAGGTAATATGACAGGACAGCAGCAGAGGCAGGCGCCGGCACAGCAGGGCCAGCAGGGGGAAGTACAGCGGCCTAAAAGTTCAGCTGTACTCGTGAAGGAGATCATCTCCAGGGATACTTGCAAGAAGAAATTCGCGGAAATCCTGGGGCAGAAAGCTCCACAGTTTCTTGCGTCATTAACGAACGTAGTCTCTGGGAGCGCACAGCTGAAAAGGGCAGACCCTAATTCTATCGTATCGGCGGCTTTTGTGGCGGCAACATACGATCTGCCGATTGACAGCAACTTGGGATTTGCGGCAATCGTTCCGTATAACAACAACAAGTACAATCCGCAAACTAAGAAGTATGAATACCATATGGAGGCCCAGTTCCAGATGATGTATAAGGGCTTTATCCAGCTGGCAATTCGCTCCGGATACTATGAGAGAATGAATTACGCCGTGGTGTACGAGGATGAACTTGTTTCCTATAACCCCATCACTGGAGAGATTGTTTTCGTGACGGACTTCTCTGAATGTACGCAGCGGGACGAGGGGCAGTCGGATAAGGTGGCCGGATACTATGCGTGGTTCCGCTTAAAAACCGGGTACAGCCAGGAATTGTACATGTCAAAGAAAGCAGTTGACAATCATGCCAAGAAGTATTCAAAGGCATACAGAAGCGATTTGGACGAAGGAAAGAAAAAGAGCAAATGGACTACCGATTTTGAGGCTATGGCTCTGAAAACGGTCATCAAGCTCCTGCTCTCCAAATGGGGTATCTTATCTGTTGATATGCAGAGGGCTATCCAGGATGACCAAAAGACATTTGACGAGGAGGGAGAGGCAACATACGGAGATAACCAGCCGGACGCAATCGAGGCGGAGAATGTGTTTGAGCTGCCGGGGCCGGATAATGGACAGCAGAAGGATGAACAGCCGGAGAGCGCGGAAGGCATGGCAGAAACCGGGACGGATGCAGCAGATGAAGGAGGATATGTAGACCCGGACGAAGTGGATGCTTTCATGGAAAGCATGGGTTTAGAGGAGTTACCGTTTAAGTAAGGAGGGAAAGACATTGGAATTATCGGCAAATAATTATTACAGTGCGGAAGCGAACCAGGAATATATGAGCGTGTCGCAGTACAAGGATTTTGCTGGGACATACGGAAAGCTGGGATGCGAATACGGAGCGATGGAAAAACTGGCCGGACGCTGGGAGGAAAAGAAAACAACTGCCCTTCTGGTGGGGAGCTATGTGGATTCTTATTTTGAGGGGAGCCTGGACAAATTCAAGGCGGAGAATCCGGAGATTTTCAAAAAGACCGGGGACAAAGGTCTGAAAGCAGAATATCTGAAAGCAGATGACATCATCCGGAGGATAGAGCGCGATCAGTTCTTTATGATGTGCCTCTCTGGAGAAAAGCAGGTAGTTATGACCGGTGAGCTGTTTGGAGCAAAATGGAAGATAAAAATAGATTCCTACATCGCGGATAAGGTCATTGTTGACTTGAAGGTCATGTCATCTATCACGAAGCATGAGTATGTGCGTGATGTAGGGTACCTGGACTTTATCCGGTATTGGGGATATGACATCCAGGGAGCAATCTACCAGGAGATTGTCCGCCAGAATACCGGAAAGCGCCTGCCCTTCTACATAGCGGCGGCAAGCAAGGAAGAGGAAACCAACATCGAGGTCATTCATGTGACGGACAATTTCCTCAAAGATGCTATGTCAATGGTGGAGGCGGCTATGCCCAGGATTCTCCAGGTGAAGAGCGGAGAGGTAGAACCAGACCGGTGCGAGA
>CAOKJI010000179.1 GCA_948468495.1 uncultured Dorea sp.
GAAATAATGTGGCGAACAGCCGTCTGGTAGGATGCGCCAAGGTTGGTGTGGATATCGCGATTGCGGCCCCGAAGAAGCTGTGGCCGGGAAAAGAGCTGACGGAGACCTGCGAAGAGATTGCGAAGGAAGCCGGTTCTACCGTTACAGTTTCCGATTCTCTGGATGTGGTAGAGGGCGCGGATATTCTGTATACGGACGTATGGTATTCCATGGGCGAGGAAAAGAAGGAGCAGGAGCGTATCCGTCTTGCGGTTCCTTATCAGGTCAATGCAGAGCTGATGAAACGTACGGGCAAATCCACAACTATTTTCTCTCACTGTCTGCCTGCCAATAAGGGCAAGGAAGTAACAGAGGAAGTATTTGAGAGCGAAGCTTCCAAGGTGTTTGACGAGGCGGAGAACCGTCTGCATACCATTAAGGCTATTATGGTTGCAACATTAGGGGACAGATAGTGCATTGTGTTTAGAAAGCGTTGGAGATGACGGGAAGAATCAGGCTGAAAACCGGAGGATGTGACGATGAAAACAGAGATATTATCCATACTTCGGGAGGCGGATGGATATATTTCCGGGCAGCAGCTCTGTAAACAATTTCAGGTTTCGAGAACTGCTGTCTGGAAGGTAATAGAACAATTAAAAGAAGAGGGATATCAGATAGAGGCGGTGCGCAACAGAGGATATCGTCTGGAGAGCGCTCCAGACGTTATGTGGAGAGCAGAGGTTGAAAGTCTGCTAACTACAAAGTGGGCTGGGTGCGGCGTCATTTATTTGCCAGAGACTGATTCTACCAATACCCGGGCAAAGCGTCTGGGTGACGAGGGAGCTTCCCATGGAACGCTGGTTATTGCGGAACAGCAGACCGGCGGGAAGGGGAGGAGAGGCCGCAGGTGGGAATCGCCGGCTGGCAGCAGTATTTATATGAGCATTTTACTGCGGCCAGAGATTCAGCCGAATCAGGCTCCTATGCTGACGCTTGTGATGGCTCAGAGCGTAGCGGAGGCCATCCGGGAAGTGACGAATCAGGAAGCATTGATTAAGTGGCCCAATGATATTGTGGTAAATGGTAAGAAAGTATGCGGGATTCTGACTGAGATGAGTACAGAGATTCAGTGGATTAATCATGTAGTGATTGGAGTCGGAATTAATGTAAATATAGAGAGCTTTCCGGAAGAGCTTGAGGAGACGGCAACGTCTCTTTATCTGGAAAGCGGAAAGCGGCAGAGAAGGGCGCCTCTGATTGCAGAGGTTATGAAACAGTTTGAGCGGTACTATAATCAGTTTATACAGACTGGGGATTTGTCCGGGATGCAGGAAGAATATAATCGTTTGCTGGTGAACCGGGACAGGGAAGTCAGGGTCTTAGAGCCCGGACATGAATATAACGGACGTGCGGCGGGGATTAATGAGACAGGAGAATTGCTGATTCGCACCGGAGATGGACAAATCCGGAAAGTTTACGCAGGGGAAGTATCGGTAAGAGGGATATATGGCTATGTATGAGGGCAGAATTGTACTTTGCGCGGCAAATTCATATGAAGAGAAATATTATCTGAATCCGGATTTCGAGGAACTGCCGGAAGATGTGAAAGATGAATTGAAGATTATGTGTGTACTGTATGTGTATGACGTGGGCGGGATTCTGACGCTGGTATTTGACGAGGAAGGAGAGCTTCAATTTGAAGTGATGGCGGAGGAATTTGATCCGATGTTTGACGATATTGGAAGCAGACTTCTGATTAAGAAACTGCAGACAGAAAAGGCAGGACTTTTAGAGGCGCTTCAGATGTACTTTAGAGTATTCTTTCTGGGCGAAGAGCTGGAATTGTAGAAAACACGCTAGTACTCCATCCAGTCAGAAATTAAAGCGCTGGGACTGGGCGGCAGTAAGTGAGAGGAATATTATTATGTTGCTTGCAATTGATATAGGAAATACAAATATTACGCTGGGGGTGTTTCGGGATAAGGAACTTCTGGGAAAATTTCGTATGACAACGAAGCAGCCCAGGACTTCAGACGAATACGGGATTTCGCTGCGGGAGCTTCTGCGAAATCAGGATATGGAGCCAGAAGAGGTGGATGCAGTAATTATCGCTTCAGTAGTGTCAGATATTATGCATTCTTTTGGCAGCGCCATTATCAAATATTTTGGCTGTAAGCCCATCGTGGTTTCGGCAGGGATTAAGACAGGGATTCGTGTAACGACCGAGAATCCACGCCTGACCGGACCGGATAGAATTGTGGATGCAGTAGCAGCCTATAAGCTGTATGGCGGACCGGTGATTGTAGTGGATTTTGGAACGGCTACAACTTACGATTTGGTTGAGCCGGACGGAACATTTGGCGTGGGCGTTATTGCGCCGGGAATCCGCACGACGGCCCGGGCGTTATGGGGAGGAGCCGCCATGCTTCCGGAAATTGAGATTAAAAAGCCGGAGTCTGTACTGGCGAAGGAAACCATTTCCAGTATGCAGGCGGGTCTGGTATACGGGCATATCGGACAGACGGAGTATATTATCAGGAAGCTAAAAGAAGAGTCGGGTTACAGGGAAGCAAAGGTGGTGGCAACTGGAGGACTCGGTACAATTATTGTAGATGAGACGGATGCGATTGATTTCTATGATCCGAATCTGACGTTAAAAGGATTACAGCTTATCTATGAGAAGAATAAGAAATTGCGTTAGAGCGTGTCCCCAAATTGGACGAATGAGCTGTTTGGTTCGTGCCAGTGCAAGAAAAGGTTCGACGGCGATGTGGGCGCATTGTTCTGTTTCCGACAGGAAGCTCTGGGCTGTAAATAAATGAGGAAGAGAATGCAGATAGGAAATATAATGATAGAAGTTCCATATATTCTCGCACCAATGGCAGGAGTTACAGACCTGCCTTTTCGTCTGCTATGTAAGGAGCAGGGGGCGGGACTTCTATGTATGGAAATGATTAGCGCAAAAGCGCTGCAGTATAATAATAGAAATACAAGGGCCCTGCTGTCTATTCATCCGGAAGAATATCCGGTGTCTCTGCAGCTATTTGGCTCCGACCCCAAAATCATTGCGCAGCAGGCCAAAAGAATTGAGGAGCTGCCATTTCAAATATTGGATATTAACATGGGATGTCCGGTTCCCAAAGTGGTAAAAAATGGGGAAGGATCTGCACTCATGAAAACCCCGAAGCTTGTATATAATATTGTAGCTGAGACGGTAAAGGCAATTCGCAAACCGGTAACAGTCAAGATACGCAAAGGATTTGATGAAGCCAGCGTCAATGCGGTGGAAATTGCAAAGGTTATTGAGGAGGCCGGAGGGGCGGCGGTAGCTATACATGGCCGTACCAGAGAGCAGTATTACTCCGGCAGAGCGGACTGGGAGATTATCCGCAGAGTAAAGGAAGCGGTTCGGATTCCGGTTATCGGCAATGGAGATGTGGTTTCGGCAGAGCTGGCGGCGAAGATGCAGAAGGAAACCGGGTGCGACGGAGTGATGATTGGCCGGGGGGCTCAGGGGAATCCATGGATATTTCGGGAATTGAAAGAGTATCAGTTAACGGGATGTATACCAGAACGGCCGGATATGGCAACTGTCAGGGAGACCATTCTGCGTCATGCCAGACTCCAGCTTGAATTTAAAGGGGAGTATCAGGGAATCCGGGAGATGCGAAAGCATGTGGCCTGGTATACCAGAGGGATGAAGGGTTCCGCTAGATTAAGGGAAAAGGTTAATCAGGTGGAATCTTATGAGGAATTGCAGGAACTGCTGGACTGCTACATGTCTGCGAAATCTTTGGGATAAAACATTGACAGGAATGAGCTGGTTAGGTATAATAATGAAATTGTGAAAGTATACCCAAGGGGCATACCATAATACATGCCCTTTGGGCAGGCGGACTTCGTCCGACAAGGTATAAGTAAGGAGCGGTAGAAAGAGATGGAAGAAAAGAAAAGAATTCTTACGTATGCAGGTTTGAAAGCGCTGGAGGATGAACTGGAGAATCTGAAAGTGGTAAGGCGTAAAGAAGTGGCCGGCAAGATTAAAGAAGCGAGAGAGCAGGGGGACTTGTCGGAGAATGCAGAGTATGATGCAGCGAAAGACGAGCAGCGTGATATTGAGGCTAGAATTGAGGAGCTGGAGAAGATTCTTAAAAATGCCGAGGTTGTTGTAGAGGATGAAGTAGATTCTGATAAGATTAACATTGGTTGTACAGTAACGGTGTATGACGAGGAATTTGAAGAGGAGATGGAGTTTAAGATTGTAGGCTCCACAGAAGCCAATAGTCTGCAGGGAAAGATTTCTAATGAGTCTCCGGTAGGAAAAGCCCTGATTGGACGTGAAGTGGGAGACGAGGTTGCAGTTGAGACACAGGCGGGAGAGATCACATACAAAGTATTGAAGATCGAACGCTCTATTTAAGAATATAGTAAGGAGTGTAAAAAGTGGCGCAGCAGAAACAAGGACAGGAACCGGATATTAATCAATTAAGAAAGGTTCGCCGGGAGAAACTGGCAGACCTTCAGGCAAATGGAAAAGACCCTTTTCAGGTGATGAGCTATGATGTAAGCTGTCATACGGCGGACATTAAGGAGCATTATGACGAGATGGAAGGGAAGCAGGTGTCTATTGCAGGCCGTATTATGCAGAAGCGGGTCATGGGCAAGGCGTCTTTCTGCAATGTGCTGGACCAGTCCGGCAACATTCAGTCTTATGTGGCAAGAGACAGTATCGGAGAGGAATCCTACAAAGACTTTAAGAAAATGGATATCGGCGATATTGTGGGAATCGAAGGCGAAGTATTTAAGACAAAGACCGGGGAAATATCTGTCCATGCAACAGCTGTGAAGCTTTTGTCCAAGAGTCTGCAGATATTGCCGGAGAAATTCCATGGGCTGACGAATACGGACATCCGTTACCGGCAGAGATACGTGGATTTGATTATGAATCCAGAGGCAAGGGATACCTTTATTAAGCGCTCTCATATTATCAGCGCGATTCGGAGGTATCTGGACGGACAGGGCTTTCTGGAGGTAGAGACGCCGATGCTGGTAAGTAATGCGGGGGGCGCGGCGGCAAGGCCGTTTGAGACGCATTTTAATGCGCTGGGAGAGGATTTCAAACTGCGGATTTCTCTGGAGCTGTACTTAAAGCGGTTAATTGTAGGCGGTTTGGAACGGGTGTATGAGATTGGACGTGTATTCCGCAACGAGGGATTAGATACCAGGCATAACCCGGAATTTACCCTGATGGAGCTGTATCAGGCA
>CAOKJI010000180.1 GCA_948468495.1 uncultured Dorea sp.
CTGGGTCTTAGATTCAGATTCATCCCGATTTCCTCCTATTCTATTCGCTTTATATCCCCGAATTTCTTTCACAAGTTCCGCCGCTTCCCTTGTCAGCTCAGAAATCTCATCAAACTTTCCCTCTTTGATCAGAGCGCTCTTCACCATCCAGCTCCCGCCGCAGCAGAGAATTTTATCACAACTCAAATACTCCTTCAGATTCTTTGCATTTACGCCGCCTGTAGGCATAAACTTCAACATGGCGTACGGCGCTGCCAGCGCTTTTATCGTAGAAACGCCTCCAAACTGTTCCGCCGGAAAAAACTTTACCACCTTAAGTCCCCGCTTCACCGCCTGCGCCGCCTCCGACGGGGTAATACAGCCTGGAAATACCGGAATCCCATGCCCGATACAGTAGTCCACGATCTCCGGATCAAATCCCGGGCTGACGATAAATTTCGCCCCTGCCCGGACGGCGCGATCCACCTGTTCGATCGTGAGCACCGTACCCGCGCCCACCAGCATATCCGGAAATTCTTCCGCCATCCTGCGGATGGATTCTTCCGCTGCGTCTGTGCGGAATGTTACCTCCGCACAGGGCAGTCCTCCTTTCATCAAAGCTTCTGCCAGAGGCAGCGCATCCTTTGCATCATCCAGCACAACAACCGGCATTACGCCGAATTTTTCTATCATTTTTTCCATGATTCTCTCTCCCATCTTACTTATCATATTTTAAATAGGCTCCCTGCATCGGACTTGCAGCCAGTTCGCTGAACAAGCGCAGCACGCCCTTCTGGTATTTCGGCGGGCGCGGCTTCCAGTTTTTCCTTCTTTCTTCAAGCGCCGCGTCAATCTCTTCCATAGTCTTTCGCTCGCCGGCAATCCCAATAATATTCAGTTTCCGCTCAAAAACGTCAATTTCTATCAAGTCGCCTTCCTCAACCAGCGCAATCGGCCCGCCCTCAACGGCCTCCGGACTGCAGTGTCCGATAACCGGCCCTGTAGACGCCCCTGAAAAACGCCCGTCCGTAATCAGCGCGATACTGCGCCCCAGCTCTTTGTCGCTGCTTATCGCCTCTGAGGTATAGAACATCTCCGGCATTCCGCTTCCTTTCGGCCCTTCATAACGGATAAACACTGCGTCTCCCTTCTCGACTTTATGCTTCAGCACCGCGTCCAGACACTCTTCCTCACTGTCAAAAGGCCTTGCTTTCAGAACCGCCCTATACATCTCCGGCGGGCAGGCTGTATGCTTAATCACAGCCCCTTCCGGCGCAAGATTTCCCTTAAGTACCGCTACGCTTCCATTTGTTCCAATTGCCTGATCATAAGGACGGATAATGTCTTCTTTCGTTACATTGACCCCATAACGCTTATTAAAATCCTCCAGCCAGCGGCCGCATTTCTCATAGAACCCATTTCCTTTCAGTTCTTCCAAATTTTCTCCCAGCGTCTTTCCAGTCACTGTCATAACATCCAGATGCAGATGCCGCCGGATTTCCTCCATAATTGCCGGAACCCCTCCTGCATAATAGAATACTTCGGCCGGCCAGCGTCCTGCCGGGCGGATATCCAGAAGATAACGGGCTCCCCGGTGCAGTCTGTCAAAGGTATCCCCGGTAATCTCAATGCCGAATTCATGCGCCAGCGCCGGGAGATGCAGCAGGCTGTTGGTACTCCCAGAGATTGCCGCATGTACCAGAATGGCATTTTCAAAACTCTCCATCGTCACAATATCGCTGGGTTTCTTACCCGGCATGGATGCCAGCTTTACCGCCTGCTGTCCCGCCCTGTATGCATATTCCTTCAAATCCGGACTTGCGGCAGGCATCAGCGCGCTTCCGGGAAGCGCCAGTCCAAGCGCTTCCGCCATAATCTGCATGGTGGAAGCTGTGCCGATAAAAGAGCAGGCGCCGCAACCTGGGCAGGCATTGCATTTCGCCCAATTCAGCTCTTCTTCGCCAATTTCTCCCCGCTCGTACCGGGCGCTGTACATGCCCAGCTGCTCTAAGGTCAGCATCTGCGGCCCGGCGCTCATGGTTCCCCCCGGCACCACCACTGCCGGGATATTCACCCGCGCAAGCCCCATCAGATTCGCCGGCATTCCTTTATCACAGCTCGCCAGATATACGCCTCCGTCAAAGGGCGTTGCATTCGCATGAATCTCTATCATATTCGCTATCATCTCCCGGCTTGCAAGGCTGTAATTAATCCCATCCGTCCCCTGGCTCTCGCCGTCACAGATATCCGTAGCAAAATACCTTGCTCCATGGCCGCCCGCGTCCGCCACGCCTCTTCGCACCTCTTCTACCAGCTGATCCAAATGCCCGCTTCCCGGATGGCTGTCGCCAAACGTACTTTCAATCAGAATCTGCGGTTTCGCAAGATCCTCCGGCGCCCATCCGGTTCCAATCCGGAGCGGATCAAGCTCCGGCGCAAGTTTTCTCATTTCCTGACTAACTAACTTCATACGATTCCTCCTGTTCCTGTCTTTTATGTAACAAATGCCTCCCTGTTCCTTATGCAAAGAATGAAATAATCAAAGCTACAATAAATCCGGTTCCTCCAACCAGCGTCTCCATAATCGTCCATGTTTTCAACGTTGTCTTTTCATCCAGTCCCACCAGCGATTTGACCAGCCAGAAACCGGAATCATTGAAATGCGAGCATACAGTAGCGCCGCCTGCAACCGCCATTACCACGCATGCCAGGTACAGCGGAGACAAATCCGCAATTCCTGGAAGCGCCGCGATAATCCCTGCCGCCATGGTCATGGCTACGGTTGCGGAACCCACGCAGATACGAACCAGCGCCGCAACAACAAATGCAATCAGTACAATCGGAAGATTTGCCGACGATACCGCATTGCCGATCACATCACCGAGACCAGAGTATTGCAGCATATACCTGAGAACGCCGCCACAGGCAGTCACCAGAAGAATCAATCCGGTAGGCTCCAGGGACTTTGTCATGATCTTCTCAAGTTCAGGCAGTGAATATCCATGCCTGGTTCCAAGAAGGTACATAGCCGCCAGCGTTGCAAGCAGCAGCGCCATGAACGGCTGCCCCAAAAATGAAAGGACTGGTTCTATCCCTGCCATTGCAGGCACGACGCCGGCAATGGATTTCAGCACAATTAATACCAGCGGAATCAGAATAATTCCTACGACCGTTCCAAAACCCGGAAGCTTCGACTCGTCAAATTCCTCCTGATTCGCAATGTACTCCGGAACAGGCACATAATATTTCTTACCGCAGATCGAACCCCAGATCGGCCCGGAAACAACCATTGCCACAGAACCGCACAGAATACCGATCACAATGACAATACCAAGGTCCACATCCAGCATCGTCGCAACCAATACCGGGCCCGGCGTAGGCGGGATAAATGCATGACCTACCGCAAGACCGGCAAGCAGGGGAACCGCATAAAACAGCGACGACCGCTTTGTCTTCTTGGCCAGCGAGAACGCCAGCGGAATCAGAATAATCAAACCAGCGTCGAAAAACACCGGCATCGCAATTACAAGGCCTGTAATCCCCAGCGCCCAGGCTGCTTTCTGATCCCCGAATTTATTGACCATCGTAACAGCCAGCGTCTGCGCGCCTCCCGACGCCTCCAATATTGCGCCGAACATCGACCCTAGGCCGACCAGAAGAGCAATCCCCTTTAAGGTGAGGCTGATACCGTCATCCACCGCTGTTACAATATCCCCAAATGGCATTCCCGCAATCATACCAATCGCAACAGCTCCAATCAAGATTGAAAGCATTGCATGAATCTTAAACTTAATAATTAACACCAGCAAAATAGCTAACCCTATCACTGCGGCCAGTATCAACCGCGTAGAATTTAAAGTTGCCGTAGCTTCCATTTTTGTACCTCCATCATATTCTCTTTTTTCTAAACATCAGACGTCTTATGTTTTGATGGTTAAATTATATATTAACCCCATTTATTTGTAAATACATCTGATGTATTTACTTTTCTTTCTACTATTTGCATAAAAAAAGAACTCGTTCCTTAATAAAACGAGCTCTTTTTTATGCAACTTCACTATATAGCGCCTGCCCTCAAACATATTTCCATCATGCAGGCCTTAATACATCAGATGTATCATCCAAAAACAAACTACTCTTCCGGATTTTCTTGTCCTTTTTCTGCATCCTGAATTTCTTTTATCTGCATTAACATCTGACGATTATAGGTCAGATGCATGATCGAAGCATATCTGGCTCCGGCACAATCACCTTTTTCTATCGCTTCCACAATCGCCCTGTGGGTATAAATCGTTTCCTGCAGCAGTTTTCGTTTTGTAAGATTCACAAAGGACATGACAGAACTCTGAATAATCGGCTGGAGGATTTCTATTACCCGGTTTTTGCTGCATTTTGCAATATAGGTGTGAAATTCCATATCCTTGTTTGCATGATTCTTCCCCGAAACAAATAACGCTTCCGTCTCGTCACACAGCTTCTTTAACTGCCGCTTGTCCTCTTCTGTCGCATGTTCCGCAGCAAGAGCCGCTATATTCGGTTCAATCATCAAACGCACCTCCGCCAGTTCCAGCGCCAGCTCATATTTGTCCGAAAACTGGGAAAAACCCAGCGGGTCATCCTCTAATTTATTCGTACTGATCACATAGGTACCGGAACCTCTGCGTACTTCAAGAATGCCCTGTGAAACAAGGCTCTTCACCGTCTCGCGGATCGTACTTCTTCCTACGCCGAACATTTCCGCAAGCTCATACTCATTCGGAATCTTCCGGCCAATCTCAACCGGCTCCTTTAAAATATAATTCATCAGCTCATCCTCAACCTGAGAAGCAAGCAGTTTTTTATTCATCTTTTCAAACTGATACATCACGTCCTCCTTCTTAGGATTTTTTTGCCCGATCAGACATCAGACCTCTGTAGCCTATCATATCATTTTTCACAGATAATCTCAACCCCGTCAAAGAGCGGCGCTCTGCGTCGCAGTTCAGAGCATTCCTGACCCATAAACAGTAACCCGAGGCTTTCCGGGCAGACCAGATTACCTCTGAACAGTAGCAAAGGGGTGCGCCCAAAGGCACACCCCCGCAAAACATCTTTTATTCTTCCGCCGCACGCTTCGCAATCTCTGCTTCCTGTACATCGGACGGCGCCTGCTCATAGCGGGCAAATTCATACTCGTAAGTACCTCTGCCCCCCGTCATGGAACGAAGAACCGTACAATATCCGAACATCCCTGTCATCGGCACGTCC
>CAOKJI010000181.1 GCA_948468495.1 uncultured Dorea sp.
AGGGCGCTTTTAACGTAGGTGAAATCCACTGCTTACGTAGACTTGGATGCGCAGGCTAACTGCGCATTCTAGCCGAAGTTAGCAGTTAGTTCACCGGAGTGTTGCCCAGCGTTGCCTGACAAAGCACCCTGTTTCCGTCAGGCAGCGCCCATCCGTACAGGTGGAATTTTTTATTTGAATTTTTGTTTCTGGCACTAGTTTACTGGAATGCATGGGAGAAAACAAACAGAAAATTTCCGCATGGAAAGGGAAAGAGTCTTGCCGGCCTTTTTCCTTTTTTTATAGGAAATGGCCGGTTTGAGTAAAGCTCAGATTATTAGCATAATGAAACTATAAATAATACGGAGGTGACAAAGTGAGTTTAGAAAATACATATGTAATCGGGATGGATATGGGAACGACGAATATTAAAGCTGTAGTTCTTAGTAATGACGGAAGGGTTATCGCAGATGCAAGTCTTCCAAATAAGTTTTACAATCCCGGTCCGGATATGCATGAACAGGATGCGAATGAGTGGTGGCAGAATGTACAGTATATTTTTAATACGATAACTGAGCGGATGGGAAGGGACGCCGTAGGACGAATCCAGGGTATCTGCATTAGTTCCCACACAGTTTCCCTTCTGCCTGTCGCAGAGGACGGCGCTCCTCTTTACAGGGCGCTGACTTACCAGGACGGCAGATCCGCGGGGGAACTGCGGGAAATTGTTGAGAGAATTGGCTATGAACGGTTTGTGCAGATTGTAGGAGGACGGCCTTCGATTGCTTTTCTTCCAAATAAGATATTATGGTTTAAACGTCATGAGCCGGAACGGTTTCAGAAAACAAAATATTTTATGCAGGCAAGTTCTTATATCAATTACAAGCTTACCGGGGAAATGACTTCGGATATGGATCAGGGACTCCGTACCCAGTGCATGGATATCGGAACCCTTGAATGGTCAAAAACCATTGGAGACGCCATTGAAGTAAATCTGGAAGAAGTTTTGCCGCCGCTGAAACTGATTGATGAAGTCATCGGCTATGTGACGCCGGAGGCGGCAAAGGTTACGGGGCTTACCGCCGGGATTCCGGTGCTGGCAGGCTGTTCGGATGCGATGGCAGCCATGTATGCGACCGGGATGAGCCGTCTTGGCGAATGCGGAGAATCGTCTGGCACAACGTCGCTGGTATTTATAGGAAGCGACGTAAAAAGCGCGCCGGATGTACCGGTTGTAACGAGACCCTGCGCTATTGAAGGAATGCCCTGGGTATTTGATGCGCCGATTCAGACTTCGGGAGCAGCAATCCGGTGGTTTATTGATAAGTTTGCGAAAGAAGAGGCAGAGAATGCAGCTTTGCGAGGGCAGAATATTTATGAATATTTGAACGAACTGGCATATACTGCAAAGCCGGGATCAAACGGACTTATATTCTTCCCATATCTGTTAGGGGAACGCGCCCCTCTATGGAATGATTATGCTAAAGGAATGTTTATTGGGATGCGTATGGACATGGGAAGGAATGAGCTGACGAGGTCGGTGTTTGAAGGAACCGCGTTTGCATTAAAGCACGTAATGGAAACTGTGAAGAAGGAAGGCGCAAAGGCTGAAGTATTACGAATCTGCGGAGGCGGCGCAAAGAGCCGGGTGTGGAACCAGATTAAGGCTGCCGTACTCGATATGCCGGTCTATGTGCTCAGTCCGGAATCCGGCGACGTACCTATTGGCGGCGCTATGCTCGCAGGCTGTAGGATGGGGGTATTTGAGAGCCTTACGGAGACAGCGGAGAAGATGATTAAGGTTCAGGAGATTATTGAGCCTAATCCGGAATGGGTTCAGGTTTATGAGGAACTATATCCATATTATGTGAATATGTACCGGCATCTGGATACGGATCTGAAAAATATGCAGATGACACTGGAAAAGCTGGGAGTCCGAACATGATACGGGGAATCGGCGTAGATATGACAGAAATAAAAGAGGTCAGAAGGCTGGCGGAGGTATCGGGAGAATCTTTTCTAGAGAGAACCTTTACAGAACGAGAGCGTGAAGCTTCGCTTCAGGCGGCGGACAGATGGGAATATCTGGCTGCCCGGTTTGCGGCGAAAGAGGCTGTCTTTAAAGCGTTTGCACATTTGACAAAAGAGAAAACCTTTGATTTTCGCAGGATTGAGACTCTGAATCAGGAGGACGGCCTGCCGTATGTGGCTGTAACGCCGATGCTCCGCGCCATGATGGATGAAACAGGCGTTGAGAAGATTTATATTTCTCTTACCCATGAAAAGGAGTATGCCTGCGCATTTGTGATTGCCGAATCTGACGCGTGAAGATAGAAAGATGAAATCCAAAAAGATAGAAAGAAAGGAAAAAATAATGAAAAAATATAAGGTATTTGCAATCAATCCAGGCTCTACATCGACGAAAATTGCATTATTTGAGGGAGACGCCTGTCTGTTTTCTAAAAATGTGTCCCATGATGCGAAAGAGCTTGAAAAATATGAGAAGCTTTCGGAGCAGCTTCCCTACCGGAAAAAGATGATACGCAAGCTCTTGGAGGAAGCGGGCTTTGGTCTTTCGGATGTGGATGTATTCGTGGGGAGGGGAGGCGGCCTTTTGGCCATGGAGGGCGGCGTCTATGCAGTTACAGATATGGTGCTTGACCATGCGAAAAACTGTGCGAACGGTGTGAGCCATCCGGCTACTTTAGGACCGCAGCTTGCCAGTGAATTTGCAGAGGAATACGGAGCGGAGGCTATGGTGGTCAATCCTCCGGATGTGGACGAGCTGCAGGATTTGGCAAGAATGACAGGAATCAAAGGCGTATACAGGGTAATCCATTTACATGCGCTGAACCTTAAGGAAACAGCGATACGCCACAGCGATAAAGTACTGCATAAGAAATATGAGGAATGCAATTATATTGTCTGCCATATCGGCGGGGGGATTTCGATTTCCGCGCACCGCGCCGGAAAGATGGTAGACGGTTATGATATCGTGGGCGGGGAAGGCCCGATGGCGCCGACGCGCTGCGGCGGTATCTCAGTTGCAAATGTGCTGTCTTATATGGAAAAGAATCAGTTATCTCCTAGGGAGATGAAAGGGCTGCTTACCAGAAAGGGAGGATTTGTAAGTCATTTGGGCATTTCTGACGCGATAGAACTGACAGGCCGGGCGGCAAAAGGCGATAAATATGCAGAAATGTTGTGGAATACAATGATTTACCAGATTGAAAAGGGAATCGGCGCTATGGCGGCGGTATTACATGGCAGGGTTGACGGCATTCTTCTTGGCGGCGGTATGGTACATAGCGGCGATCTGGTGGCTCAGATTAGGGAAAGCTGCTCATTTATCGCGCCGGTAACAGCTTATCCGGGAGAATTTGAGATGGAAGCAATGGCGGCCGGGGCAATCCGCGTACTGAACGGGGAAGAAAAACTTAAGGAATATACCGGGAAACTGGTATGGGATGGCTTTGGCTGGTAATTTAGAGAGGCGGAAACCGGAGGTTTGGAACATATGATTACAATAACGAATGTATTAGAAAATGTATATGTGCTAAAGGACAGAGCAGACTGCTGTGCAAACCTTGTGCTCGGGAAGGAGCGCGCGCTCCTTTTTGATACTGGTTCCGGGATTGATGATATGAAAGGGGCAGTCAGGGATATTACCAAGCTTCCGCTGATTGTGATTGACAGCCATGGTCATTTTGACCATATCGGAGGGAATGCTCAGTTTGATGAAGTGTATCTTTCTGAGATGGATTTTCCAATTATAGAAGCTTATGATACGGAACTGATGAATCGGTGGATGAAGGATTTAACGGAAGAAACGGCACAGCCATTTTCCATGCCTCCAAGAGAATGGAAGTGCATCCGACGGCTGGACTTTGATTCCTTTGAGCTTGGGGAGCTGCGGTGTGAAATCATTCCGTTAAGAGGCCATACGGCAGGCTCCATAGGAATATGGATTCCGCCTCTGCGGCTGCTTTTGTCAGGGGATGCGCTGACTCCGATTATGTGCCTGAATTTTCAAAATCATTTATCGAAGAAGATACAGTATGAAACGCTTAACAGGGTTCAAAGCATGGACTTTGATTTTTACCTGACTTCACATCAGGATAAATTATATCCCAAGCAGCTTGTGCAGAAAATGATAAGCTGCGTTGAGAATAGTGAAGGGAAAAAACTCCATTTTTATCAGTATCCGAAACCTCCGTATGCAAAAGGGTGGATTTATCTGGATTCATTAGGAGAGGAACCCATAGCGTAGATTTTGTCAGAGGAAGAAAAAGGAAATTCCAGGTAGGCTGGCCGGCCGCAGCTTTTGCGGACTGCGGCCGGCTGGTCCAATGACTTCCAAAGATTATAGGTTTGATTTTAACTGTATAGGTCGGGCTGGGCTGCCAGCAGTTGAAGTAATTCCTCCTTATTATGTACAGTATTGGCAATATCGTACTGCTTGTTCAGCCTGTGGAAAAAATGCTTTAGCTTAAACAGCAGCATCTTGTCATCGGATGTGAAGGCGGCAGTGACGATAACCCGTATCTTATGGCTTTTCCAGTTCATTCTGCGCGGCAGAATTGTAAAAGAAAGCTGCGTCTTTCTGGCGGGTATCACAGTGGACTGAAACAGAAGACCGGAGCAATATGCATTGCTGCAGAGAGCTTCCCGCTGCAGCAATGCGGAAAGATATTCGATTCCAATGATTCCTTTCTCGACAAATTCACTTCCAAGCGTTTCTACTGCGGAAAAAATATTTTCAAATTCATATTCTTCATGCCAATATGCAGTTTCCAGAAAAGAGAATACAGATGCCATGCCGCGATATAGAAAGGAAATCCTCTTTGTACGCAGGTACGCCTCCAGCTTTCGGATATCATTGGGAGAGATATACGGAGAAATCTCAATGATTTTGTCAAGTATGCTATCCGGAAATTTCTTATGTACGGTCAAAAGAATCAGGTCAGTATCCGAGAAATCATAATTTTTTACCAGATTAACAGGGAGCAGCGCGGTAACCTTCAGATATTTTTCAAAAGCGCCAAGAAGCTTCCTTTTGACAGACCAGGCGACGGTCATATGCTCATGGCAGCAGATCACCGTATTCAGCTTATATTCGGGATGGAGGTCGAAATGGAATTCGAGCGCTCCGGATATGCTGTAGGCCAGATGCAGAATTTCATCTTCATTTAGATAGTTTCCTGTATATTTTATGGCGATGCGCTGAAATGCCC
>CAOKJI010000182.1 GCA_948468495.1 uncultured Dorea sp.
TAAAAATGAAGATTATTATATCGGTGATTTTAAAGTTCTCTCCGAAAGCCTGAAAAGTATCCGCACCCATCTGACAGACGTTATGCGCGATATCACTCAAATCGCAAGTCAGGTAAATGGCGGCGCTAATCAGGTATCTGCCGGAGCCCAGGCTCTGTCCCAGGGAACCATGCAGCAGAAGGAATCCATCAACGGACTGGTCTCTAATATAACGGACATTACCTCCCAGATTCAGAACAGTACCGTCCGTTGCAGCAACGCCAGCGATTTGGTAGACAGAGCTGCAGGTTATGCATCCGAAGCCGACGAGAAGATGGCACAGCTTGTCACCGCTACCAAGAATATTGACCGTTCCTCAGCACAAATCGGTACGATTATCAAAACCATTGAGGACATCGCGTTTCAGACTAATATTCTTGCACTGAACGCCGCAGTTGAAGCCGCACGTGCCGGCACAGCCGGAAAAGGCTTCTCAGTGGTGGCTGACGAAGTCAGAAGTCTCGCCGGTAAGTCCGCTGAAGCTGTAAAGAATACAAGCACACTAATCGGCCGCTCAATTCAGGATGTAAAGACTGGCACTGACTCTACAAACTTAGCACTTTCTGCAATGCAGGTAATTAACGACTGTATCCAGTCTATCAAAACACTAATGGATGAAATAGCCGCCGCCAGCGTTCAACAATCAGAAATGATCACTTCTGTGGAAAACAGAATCCGGGAAGTCTCCCGGGTAATACAGGCTAATTCTTCCTCTGCCGAAGAAAGCGCGGTAATTTCAAATGAATTATCAGAGCAGGCAAAAACGCTAAACAAATTAATCGGCCAATTCCGGATTCAATAATTTTTAAAGAAAGCAGGGCTTTTCATGTTAAGTGCCCTGCCTTCTTTTCGCCTTTTAGAAAGCCACGTTTTAGCTCTTTTTTCACAAATCATATCAGGCCATGGTTCTTAATTTCATCACATTTCCTTACAATTTCTAAGAAATCCTCCTTTACAATCTCGTATTTGGAAACATCCCGCAAAACTGCCGACGGATGATACGTCGCAGTCAATGCACAATTTTTCCGATTTGTCCAGGTTCCATGCTGCCTGGTAATCTTAAAATCTGAGGAAATAATGCGTTGCGCAGCAACACGTCCAAGACAGACAATAATTTTAGGCTTCAAAAGAAACGTCTCATATTTCAAATAAGGGAAGCAAGCTTCTTTTTCTTCCTCCCTTGGATCACGGTTACCAGGAGGATGGCATTTTAAAATGTTAGTGATATAAATTTCCTCCCTGCTTAATCCGCAATCCCGCAAAAGCTTGTCTAATATCTCTCCGGAGCGCCCGACAAACGGAAGCCCCTGCTGGTCCTCCTGTGCTCCCGGCGCTTCGGCTATCACCATAATATCAGACTGATGACTCCCCCGCCCCATCACAGGCCGATGTCTGGTTCCGCTCAATGAACAATGGGTACAAGCGTTAATGTGCTCTTCAATATTTTTCTTTTATATTCTGACATTATTATACATATAATTCATAGAAAAAGTAATCCTTTTCCATTTTTTCACACATGGAATCCCTGATATCGCTAAAATTACAAAACAATTATTCTTAACAAGCTGTACCATCTACACTTTTAGCGTTTTCTTAATACACTTAAAGAATATCCAACCCCACAAATGGCAAGTGCTGCTAATACAATCCATATCCACACTGTTCTGTCATCTCCAGTTTTCGGTGTCTCCGACGGTTCATCTGGCTTTGCTTCATCTTTCATTACAACCTTTTGGATTTCCGGGGTATCTCTGACTTCAAATGTAACGTCCTCTGCCACCAGATATCCATCCGGCGCAATCTCCTCATGAAGCGTATACTCTCCGATTGGCAGCATTTCCATATAATAAGGCTTATCTTCGGAAATCCAGCTTGCCACCTGCGTCCCGTCTTTATCAAAAATTGTCAGTTTCGCCCCTGGCAGCTCCTCTCCTGCAATATCCGTTTTGGAAATCTCCACCTTCGACACATCATCCCTCATCTCTACCTTTTGAGTTTTATCCGTATTCTCCACAGTAAATTCAATGCGTTCAGCAGTCACATAGCCCTCGGCAGGCTGCAGTTCAGTCATCGTATATTTCTTACCAACCACCAGCTCTTTTATCATATGCGGCTCTTTGCCGGATACCCACTCGTCCACCAGATTTCCGCTTTCATCTCTTACCTCCAGTCTCGCTCCTTCAATCTCCTCCCCTCCTGTAAGAGTCACTTTACTAAACTCAAATACCGTAGGCACATTTTCAAAATTCAATTCCATGAAGGAGTCATCATTTTCCGAGTCTTCATAAGTAAAATCAAAAGCCTGCACCTCGCCTTCGCTCGTGAAACCAGATGCCGGAGCAGTCTCTTTCACATAATAAGGAAAACCAACCGGAAGATTAACCGAGAATATGACCTGGCCGTCCGCATTCGTCGCTTTTTCTTCGATTATCGTATCAGCCTCTAATATCACCTTCCCATCTGAATTAATAATGTCCTCCTTTGCACACAAGGCAAATATCGTACCTTCCACTCCCCGGTCAGAATCTTTCTCTGTCTTCAACACATGAACCTGCGTTTTTTTACGGTAATTCTGCCAGTCTGTAGAATATGTAATAATCTTTGTATCCTGATCACGATAACTTAAATCAACCTCCCGAATCTCTTCATCCAGCACATACCCTTCCGCGGTCTCCTTTTCTTTCACATAATATTTCCCCAGCGGAAGATTCTCCAGCTTCGCATAACCGGTAAGATTCGTTGTAATCGTACCGACCAGTTCATCTTTCTTGTAATAATCAGCGCTTTCTTTGTCCGCCGCCTGAATATCTTCCAAAGCATATACCTCAAAAGTCACGTTCTGTAAAGAACCTGTGATGTATTCAAACATATGTGTAAATAAGCCGCCGACGCTCTCCAAAAAAGATACTTTTTCCAAAAATTCTCCTTTCTTATTAATCAGAATCATTCCTTTCGGCACGTCATCTTTCATCTCTACCTTTTGAACCTCAGCAGTATCCTCCACAGTAAAAGTAATCTCTTCCGCCTGCAGATACCCGTAAGGCGCTAATTCTTCTCGAAGAGTATAAGTCTCTCCCACAGTCAGACGCTCTATCATATGCTCTCTGCCTTTGACAGACTTCCATGTATCTACCACATTCCCTTTTCGGTCAAAAACTGTCAGCGTTGCGCCTTCCAATTCCACGCCTGTAGTAAGGTCTGTCTTTTTTACGGAAATTTTCGTTGGCTTATTCTCAAATTCAGAAGTAAATTCCGCTGCTTTCACATCCTGTCCCTGGTACGAAGCAGCCGCTTCCATAGCATCATCACAAGATACATAGCCTTCCGGCGCCTTTTGTTCCCGAATATAATATTCCCCAAAAGGCACATCTGTCTCAAAAACAGCTCTCCCATCCTCTTGCGTCACTGCTTCCTCCAGCAGCGTATCTGCTTTTACAGTCACCTCTTCTTTTGCAATAATATCTGTTTTTGTATACAATCCAAAAACCGCGCCTTCTAGAACAGCACCGTTATCTGCATCCTTCTTTACCGCCGCAATTTCCACTTTCTGACGTTCATTTTCAAAGATGGCTGTCTGCTCGATTACCGGCGTATCCTGGTCTGCATAGTCAAATGTAATGATTTGCGGCGCCTCGTTTCTCACATAGCCTTCCGGCGCCTTCGTCTCTACCACCCGGTATGTTCCAAGCGGCAGATTTCCTAAGAATGCTTTTCCGTCTTCGTCTGTAACCAGCGTTTCCACCAATGTCCCGGAAGCGTATTCCAAAATCCTCTTTCCGTCTCCGTCTTTCTGGAAATCCGCAGTGTAAATATCCTCTTCTGCATATACTCCGAACTCTGCACCCGCCAGACATTCCGTTTCATAGATAAACTCCTTCTTGTACCCACTTAAAACTTCACCTTTCTTTATAATGTTCAATTCTCCCTTTACCGGATGGTTCTCATAAACTACGTCAATCACCACATCTGCGGATACTTCGTCTATCTGATACATGGTATTGGAATCCACAGACACCTCATAATAATTTTCATTCAGTGTATATCCAAAAGGAGCGCTTGCCTCTTCAATACGGTAATGTCCGATTTTCAGGTTCTGAGGCAAAATTAAATAACCCTGACCGTCTGTAAAATACGACTTATGGGTGATTACTGTCGGATAAGTCGTTACCTGTTCCACATACTTCTCTTCATCCAAATCATACACTTTAAATTCCGTATTCTCCGCCAGCACAGGTTTCCTGGTTTCATCATCCTGTTTGACAATCTTTAGCTTTGCCTCAAATTCGTCATCTAAAAGCACCCGCCATACCTGTGGCGTATCCGGCTTATGCTCCGTAATACGCACGACAAAATCCTTTACCGGCGTATAATTGTGAGGCGTCGTAGTCTCCCTTACAAGGTATGTCCCAAAGGGAAGCGGAATGCTGCATGCATATCCTCTTTCATCTGTAAAAATTTCTGTTGCACCATTCTCCCCGATAACCACAGGTTTTGCAGAATCAAAATCATATGCCCCGCTTTGTTTTTTATTTAGGGAAGATACCAGATAGGCTGTAAACCCTGCCCCTGCCAGAAGATCTGCATCCGTTTTCCCATTATCCGCCGCCTTGATAATCTGAAAAGGCTGCTTTTTCACCTGCTCCGGGGAAATGCACTCGCGTTCCACCGTAGCTGTCAAATCGCCCTCATAATTACATACCAGGTCATATTCCGCTTCATCCGTCAGATACCCTGCCGGCGGCGTCATCTCTTTTACATAATATTCCCCCAGATACAATCCGGTTATTTCCGCCTTTCCGTCTTTATCCGTTGTCAGCGTCCCTACCGCCTCCCCGGCATGATAGAGTACTCCCGTCTTCTTATCTGGATGAATAATATCCTTTCTTGCATACAACTTATACACCGCATGACTTAATACGGCGTCCCCTTGCGGACGATTAACTCCTGTTTCTTTATCCTTTTTAAAAATACGGATTGTGGCTCTCACCCGTTCATTTGTAAAAATATGTGAAAATGATATTCTCGCTTCTCTGTCATTCGTGTAGTCAAATCGAAAAGCATATACCTCCTTCTGATTTCGCAGGTAATTTTCCGGCGCCCGTACCTCCTTTACCTCATATCCGAAACCAATCGGAATATCCGCTGAAAATGTAGCATTTCCATTTCCGTCTGT
>CAOKJI010000183.1 GCA_948468495.1 uncultured Dorea sp.
TCCTGTAGCGTTTACAACGAATACCAGCCCCTGATGAATCGCAGTCCGCACACCGGCTGCTTCACAATCCTGCGGCTAGAGCGTATTTGAAAACAACTTCCTTCTAAACAGACTGCTCTTCCACAATCCTCTGAAAACTCTCCAGATCTGCTTTCGTTGTAATCTTAAAATTCCGCTCATCCCCCGGAATCATGACAACATCAAGCCCTGCCATAATCGCCGGCTCTGTAGCTCCGTTAATCTGCAGAATTTTATCAGGCAGAAGCCTTCTGTTCGCCTCATAATATTTCCCCAGCCGAAAAACTTCCGGAGCCTGTCCCGCATAGATTTCACTCCGATTCAGCAACGCGCCTACAGATTTCCCGTCCGGACTGGAATACACTGTATCCTTCATCGGCAAGACCGGCATAACTCCATCATGTCCGTCAATACCATCCAGACAATCCGTAATCTGTGTATCCGATAGCAATGGTCTTGCAGCATCATGAACAAACACCGCATCCATATCATCCCCATACTTTAGAATATCCCGAAGTCCGTTCAGAATCGAAAGCTGACGATTAGACCCCGGCTCTGAGAATCCCCGGAACTTTCCCTTTAATTCATCTACCTTCATCCACTGCTCTATCTGCTCCTGCCATTCCTGCGCCGCCACAATCTGAATCCAGTCAATCCTTTTGTGATGCGCCAGACGCTCCATACTGTAGCAGATAACCGGCTTTCCCTTAACCTCCACATACTGCTTCGGAACATCCGAGCCCATTCGGGTTCCCGTTCCTCCAGATAAAATCAATGCAATATTCATTCTGTCACCGCCAAGTCAAAATCTTAATTCCCGAATATCCTGCAGCGTCTCTCCATATGGCTTGTCCTTTCCGAACAGAAGAGTCGTGCCCAGCACAAAACCCTTCACTCCCTTCGGCGCATATTCTATAATTTTGTCGGCGCTGCATGCCCCATCCCAATAAAGTTCAAAGTCCATATCCTCTTTCATGGACAGCAGCTTCGTAATCTTTTTCCCTACATAGGGAAGATACATCTGCCCCGCATTGCCCGGATTCACCGACATAACCAGCACTTTCTTAACAATCCTCAGCATCTCCATCACCGTCTCTACGCTGGTTCCCGGATTAATTGCAATTCCCGGAATCATTCCCGCATCAATAATAGACTGCAGCGTTGTAGACGGATGATATTCCGCTTCCGGATGAATATACACCGTATCTCCTTTGCGCAGATTACTCAAGAACAATTGAATCCGGTTATTCGGATGTTCAATCATCAGATGCACGTCCAGCGGCTTAGACGCTGTCTTCGCTATGTACCGCATGTCGTTCAACGACATAGCAAAATTAGGCACATACCGCCCATCCATAATATCAATATGGAAGGAATCAATCCCTCCTTCTGCAAGGTTCTTTACTTCTCTCTCTAAATTACCGAAATCGGCGCACATCATAGATGCTGTCAGTTCAAAATTCATCATACATTTCCTCGCTTCTGTATTTATTCTTTATTATATTGAAAGCGCTCTTCCATTTACTGTCAGAGCGCTTCGATTTCACAATGATGCCCCTTCGTTTTTCTATTATAGCTAATGCCGGCTACCAGGACTTTCCTGCAAAACGAAGTACATAATTCCTGTACTTAATCTGCTGTATCGCCTTTTCTGGTATAAGAAAAAACAGCCCCGTTGTTTACAGTATAACAACTTTGGGCTGTTGATTCAATGTAAATCTGTCGGAAGTCTATGCCAAAAAATTCTTGTCTGCATAAACCATCTTATACTTATCTCTGTTCTTTTCAAAAAAATAAGAAATCAGCCTCTCGGATATAAATCCCGGATACCGGTTCTGATAATTGTCTGCTTTCTGACCTCCATGCTTAACTACCGCATCCAGAATTGGAAACAGCCATGCACACAATTCATCCAAAACAGCTTTACGCATAATAAACATATTACAGGGTGAATACAGATTATTATCAAAAAACTCTTTTGCGTTCTGGTAAGTCTCTTTATCCTGCCGCTTCAGATACTCCATCAGGAATTCCCAGTCAAACGAATCATGACGCGACTTATAATTTCCTGCAATACTTGGCGCCACATAAAGAGGAACAGGCAGAATTACATCAATATGGTGCGCTTCCATTCGCCAAAACCAGTCCTTTGGCAAAATAAAGTGCCGACGGTAATGCACCATCCCTGTCACCTCGTCACTGGCGTTCTTCCAGAGCCAGTATAGAACTGTAAGCTCGCAAAACTGCTTATTTCTCAAAGAAATATTTACTCCACTGTCATCCGTAAGAATACCCTCCGACAAACGCTGATTCGTCAATGCAGCTCCGGCCTGTATTTCCTGTTCATAACTCTGAAGCTCCCATGGTTCCTGCAGACTCCTGTCGAAGATATTTCTTACTACATAGATCCTATGTGTTCCCTGACAATCCTGTATCCGGCGCTCTTCGCAGGATAGTTGATCTATCTTAACAAACTCTCTGCCGACAGACGCAAAATATTTCTCCAAATATGCGTTTCTAAGCTGCAAATCTAGTTCCACCGTCACCGGATATATATTATGGAATCCGCATCTCTTTAATTCCGCTGTCAATTTCGTGTGATAAACACCTCTTGTTCCAATATACACCGGATAATCCGTATACAACTCCGAACCTTCTGTAAAATGAATCACCGGAATCTCCTCTATCCGTTCCGCATTTTCTTCCTCATCATTTACAAGATATGCCTCTACCTGAATATCCGCGTACAAATATTTAAGATAAACGGCCAGGGTCTGGGCACGCGAATGCGCGCCGACAATATAAACTTTCTGCATAATCCTATACCTTTTCCAGAACATTTGTAATATTTTTCATCACAAATGTTTCATAGTAATACTAACTATTGCCAATGACATGTTTCCAGAAATGGACTACAAAATAAAATGTTTTCTGGCATGAACAATCTTATATTCATCTTCATGATGCGTAAAATAAACCGACATAAGATGCTCAGCTAGGAAACCTATATAACGGCTCTGATAAGCATCCCGTTTCTCCCAGCTGTATTCTTTTCCAATTGCCTCGCAGCGTTCCTCACAATAAAATAATATGGGAAACAGCCATTCACAGTAATCCTCCAGAATCTCTCTTCGCATAATAAACATATTGTAAGCATAATAGAACCGCCCACGCCGCATTCTCTCAACTGCTTCCATATATTCCGGCGCAAGCCGTTCCACCGCCTCCAGCATCACATCCCAGTCTGGGCCGATATGGTCGCGTCGGTATGTAGCTTCAACACTAGGGCTATCCATAATCGGTATGGTAAGTATCACATCAATATCTGAACAGGCTAACAATTCTAACTGTTTCTCATTCATTTCAAAATGCCGTCTATAATGTCCAAGTCCCACATAATCGGACGCGTCATTTTTCCAAATCCAGTACAATGCCGTCAACTCGCAGTATTGCTTATTCTTATCCGATATATTCTCTCCCGTATTATCACAGATATCACAAATCCGTCTGTCCGTCAGGGCCGCTCCTGCCTGTATCGGTATCTCCCAGGAATACCGCGAAATATCTTCATTTAATTCTTTATCCACATAACATCTGACGGAATAAACGCTAACCGTCCTAGGTTCTATTCTGATGCTTTCTGCATCTTTATGCAACCTGGATAATTCTTCCTCTACAGTCAGATACGGCTTGTTCTCTAACAGTCTTTCATTACGGTACACATTTCCACGAAGCAGACTCCATAGATCATTTTCAAAGGTCAGAGGGATGATATTCCTGTAACCATACCGCTCCAGTCCTTCCAAAGCAGAGGACAGATATTTTTCCGCAATCGCGACCAATATAACCGCATCTTTTTCTATCAGCCGTTCTGCCTCCGCATAATTAATTACCGGAATTCCCTTTACTTGATTCGGATTCCCCTCAGTATCCGATACCAGACAATATTCAATGGGCAGTCTGTAGAAATCATTTTGAAGACACTCTACAATCAGAGACGCTACATTTCCCGCACCAAAGACGATAAGCCGGGGAGCATTTTTCAGTTCTTCAATTACATTATATGCATAGTAATAATTCATACTCTCCTCCAACAAATACTTGTTTCATTAATTCCTAAACAATCTTTCTGCTCCATTCTATATAGCTGTCATTACTTATTTAAAATATCTGTATGTAAACACATTTTTGTCCTTACGCTTCCATGCTATTTAAATCAACACCCTTTCATTCCCGAAAGTATATACATCATCATATGGTTTAAAATCAGATGAACATCTTCTACTAGCTGCATATTATCCACTTGAACATGAATATTAAATTTAGCAAGACTTTTCAATTTTCCTCCACTATATCCGGTAAATGCAATCGTATCCGCTCCAATCTCATTCGCATACTGAAGAGCCCGAATCACATTTTCGGAATTTCCGCTTCCGGAAATCCCAATTACAATATCACCCTTTTTTAATTTATTCTTTAATGGCTCCAGAAAAATATTTTCATATCCCAAATCATTTGCAATCGCCATCATCATTGGCACATTATCACTCAGGCATTCGATATCATACTTCACCTTCTGGGTATAACTAATTCCTTTATTAAAATCACACTCCAAATGAGATGCTGTAGAAGCGCTTCCTCCATTTCCGCAAATAAAAATTCTTTTTCCAGTTAGTCGTGCCTGCTCCAATGCATTCATGACCTCATTAATCTCACTCTCTACCAGAGAATCCAGTACTTCTTTTTCCATTTCAATATATTGTCTAATATGTTTCCTGTAATCATTCATCATAAATACTCCTTGTTATTCTTTCTGCCGCATCCAGAATATTTTCCGCTGTAATATCCGGCTCCGTATCATATTTTCCGTCCCTGCCAGCTTGTCCCGTTTGAACCAGAACAGTACTCATCCTGGCATTTACACCAGTCTGAATATCAACCGTACTGTCGCCTACCATATAAGACCGGGACAAATCTATGTTGTACATATCTGCCATCTGTTCAATCATACCCGTCGCCGGCTTTCTACAATTACATGCAATTTTATATTTTGGATTTTCCTCCGGATATCCCTTATCAGGATGATGAGGACAGAATGCAATATCATCCAGATAAGCCCCCTGCCTGCCCATCAGTACCTGCATTTTTCTATGTATCCGGTTCACATCTTCTATATCACACAGCCCTCTGGC
>CAOKJI010000184.1 GCA_948468495.1 uncultured Dorea sp.
ATATAATTCCTCGCCACCGAATGACTGAAACGGACTCTCTAACGCCGAATCCAGTAGTCCATAATCCCAAATCCCTTCACACCCTCCAGTAGAATTGATTAACTGACTATGGAGCTTTAAAACCTGTTCTTTTGTCAGACGAATCATTTTGCCAATACCTCATATGCTTCTTTATTCTGCTCAATCAGCCTTTTTGAAATACTCATTATATCCTCATCCGATGCAACTGAATCATCCTCGGCTTTACTAAAATCTATTACAAGATATCTCGGAACATTATTTTTTAAAATTACAGCAGTACCATGTTCATCAACCAATCTTGCAACCTTAGAAAAATTCTGGTTTGCTTCTGTAATGGAAACTAATGTATTTGTATCAATCTTCATGGTCTGACAACTCCTTATATAGAATACTCTATCTATAGTATATGCAATTTATAGGATATATTCAACCTATTTTTCTTTTAACGGACACCATGCAGGACTAATTTTTGGTGGATGATTTTCGCCCAGACTTCCCATATCGTCAATCCTTTTCTCATGGTCGCAATAATATTTCTTATATTTGTAGTCATACATCTTCATAAATTCGCATTCACTGCAATGTGGTGCTCTGTATGCATTTTTATGTTCTTCTACAGGTTTTACACCTTTTACAGACCTTTTTTCTCCTTTCTGCCTGTGTATGGAGTCAAAAGCTATTCTTTCTTTTCGCATATTAGAAGCAAACTTGCCAAAGCCTCTTAGAATAATCTCTTCGCCGTCAATCATGCACTGGGACATTTCGCTTAACAGCGTATTGATGATTAGTTCAATATCATCTTTTTTCAGCCTTTCCTTGTAACCTGTCCTTCCTACGTTTACCTTCTTCCATACTCTGTCAATTAACTGTGGTTTGTAAATCATGTGATTTGTCCTCCTTTTGTTTGTTCCTTTGAAATCATTGTTTTATTTTAGTCTCCTATACAGAGGCTTATTTCGCTCTGTACTGCTCATAAAA
Source organism: uncultured Dorea sp. (assembly GCA_948468495.1). Next base: position 1,000 of record CAOKJI010000184.1, read on the forward strand.
GGGTTAGGGTGGGGATATGGACTATTTGTGCTTCCCTTTTATTCAGCCACTAAAATAAGCCTCACAGTTATCCTATTCTCTACTGTGGGACTTATTTAGATGTCCAAATATTTTGTTGTCATATTAAATCCCTTCTTATATGCTGTTGTAAAAGTGTTGTAAATTCCACGCATGATAAACCGCAAACCCAATAAAATCAAGCAGTTTCAGGATTCGGTAATCTTACAGGATTGTAAGGTAATTCCATATCTGTCCGCTACCATCCACCGTATATTTGCTGTAATATAAATACAGCAACGCAACAGAGTATACTTGAGAATATGCTCCGGCGCAAACACTGCATGAAGCAAAAGAAAGAAGGAGACCATATGCTGCAGATACAAAATATAGAAAAATATTACGGCAATAAAAATCAGGTAACCAAAGCCTTAGACCGGGTCAGCTTCGACGTGGACGACGGTGAATTTATCGCCATTATGGGGGCTTCCGGAAGCGGAAAAACAACGCTGTTAAACTGCATTTCCACCATTGACGCCATAAGCGCTGGGAAGATTTTCCTGGACGGAACTGATATTTCCGACCTGCCCCAGAGCGCCTTAGCACAGTTCAGACGCAGTCGGCTCGGCTTCGTATTCCAGGATTTCAATCTACTGGATACCCTGACTGTAGAGGAAAATATCGGTCTGGCTCTGACCTTAAACCACGAGAATCCTCATACCGTAAAGGAGCGGGTCTGCCATGTAGCACAACTTCTTGGCATTCCGGATATTCTGGACAAATTTCCCTATCAGGTATCCGGCGGGCAGAAACAGCGGGCCGCCTGCGCCAGAGCGATTGCGGCGGGCCAGTCTCTTCTGCTGGCCGACGAGCCCACCGGAGCCCTGGATTCTAAAGCGTCCAAAAATCTCCTGGAAATCATGGTCCGCATGAACAGGGAAACTGACACGACAATTCTTATGGTAACTCACGACGCATACAGCGCCAGCTATGCCGGACGAATCCTGTTTCTCAAGGATGGACGGATATTTAATGAACTTCTGCGGGGAGAAAGAAGCCGGGCGGTATTCTATCACGAAATTCTGGATGTACTTGCTTTGCTGGGAGGTGATATCAGTGACCTTATATAAATTATCTTTCAGAAACGCAAGAAGGCAGGCGAAAGATTACCTTGTCTATTTCGTCACCATCATCGTATCCTCCGCGCTGCTTTACGCCTTCAACGCGCTGGTATTCTCAGAGGAAATCAGAAACTTATCCGGGATGATGAAAAGCCTCCCCATCTTCATCGTTCTTGCCAGTATCGCCGCAGTCTTCATTATCGGCTGGCTGGTACGCTACACGACCGGCTTTATGCTTTTAAGACGCAGCAGAGAATTAGGAACCTACATTCTGTCCGGTCTGGAACCTGCGCAGGTCTCCCGGCTGTTTTTCCTGGAAAATTTAATTGTCGGCGGTCTTGCATTCCTGCCCGGACTTCTGCTGGGAAGTTTCGTATTCCAGGCGTTACGGGCTGTTATACTGGCCCTCTTTCAGATGTCCTATACCTTCTCATTCTCCTTTCTGCCAAAGGCTGTGGGGCTTACGCTTTTGTACTTTCTGCTTATTTATCTCTCAGCGCAGTTAAGAGGGAATAAGCGGATTCGTTCTATGAAAATTTATGACCTCATCTATTATGAACGGCAGAATGAGAAAGCTTTCATTCAAACGGGAAAAATGCGCAGAAGAATATTTGCCATATCCATCCCGCTGGGAATCGTCGGAACGATTCTGATGACCTTAGGGGAACTGGCATCCGGTCTTTTAGGCGCAGCATGTATTATCCTGTTCCTTTTTGGATTCTTCATCAGCTTTTCCTCCGGCGTCCCCGCCTGGTTTGAAAAGCGTCCGGAGAAGAAATACGCCGGAGTGACGCTGCTCATCTTCCGCACTCTCTCCGCCAAACTCGCCACAATGGGCGTCGTCATGGCGGCTATATCACTCCTGTTTACCGCCGTTCTTATTACCCAGGGCTCTGGAATGACCTTTGCCGCCATGTTTCAAAACCGGGCAGAACAGGTTTCCGCCTTTGATTTGTTCATCACCGCTAAAATCCCGGATGCAACGCTGCCTCATTACATGGACTACATTCAGGATAACATAGCTGTAAAGGATTCCCTTACGTATCAGCTGTATCGCGGACAAGGCACACAAATATCAGAGCATGTCAATCCAACCGACTATTCCATCCCCCATTGCGACATGCTTATGCGGTTCAGCGACTATGCCGCTCTGCGCGCTATGCTGGGTTATTCCGAAGCAGCTCTCACTCCCGGCGAATACCTGATTCACTGTATGCCGCATCTGAAAAATAAGGTGCTGGACGCAGCTTCCGCTCTCAATACAGATGACGGCCCCTTACATCCCGGCAAAGTTTATACGGAAAATTTTAACCAGCGCTGGTGGGATCAGGGTAATGGAGCCGGATTCGTCATCGTAGTGCCGGACGAACTGGCAGAAAAAAGGCCCGTCGATTACACCCTCTACGCCGCTATGCTGAAACACCCTGCCAGCGAGGAGCAGTATCAGGCTCTGGATGAGCTCCGGAACACCTACTGCAAGACAGAATATGATTCCCTGCATCTCAAATCCCATGAGGAAGAAGAAAGCGCCGCCATGATTGCAGTAATCGTATTTCCACTTTACTATCTTGCTCTGATACTTACTATGACCGCCGCCGCAATCCTAACCATACAGCAGCTCTCCGAGACGGCGCACTACCGGCGTCAGTTCCTGCTTCTAGATAAGCTTGGCATGGAACGAACGGAAATGGCAAAGGCGCTGCGCCGGCAGCTCGCCGTTTATTACACGATGCCGGCCATACCGCCCGTCCTAATCGGCGCACCCATGATATTCAGCGTAGGAAACGCCGTAGAGCCAGGCACACTGACCGGAGCAAGCCATCCAGCTGTAATCGTAGGAGACTGCCTAATATTGTTCTTCCTGATATATTTCATCTATATCCTGATGGCATATGTCCGTTTAAAAAAAGATGTGCTTCCCGCATAAAGAATGGGCCAAAGCACATTCTCGCGCCGGGCGCGGCCGCCTGCGGCATACTACATCTTCCCGGAGGATTTTCATCCTATAGGGAGCGAAGTTTCCTATAGGATGAAAAAAAGGGGGGCTGTTCCCCCCTTCATTACACCTGCTGCCCCTTCGCAAAAACAAACAGCTTCGCCTTTCCAAGTACTCTGCTGACACCGTAAAACAGCGCCACATAGATAGGGAACATCACCGCCTGCTTGATAACCCTTGCAGGCAGGATTGCAAAAAATGCATTCCCATACAGCAGCGTCAGCCAGTAAGTGTTCAGGCAAATATTAACCAGTATCATCACAAGTCCGTTGGCAAGCGCTACTCTTCGGATAGTCAGCGGCCGTTTATACAGTATCATGCCATAGATAACGCCGCTGGCTGCGCCGCTAATGGTAAATCCCGGGAAAAACGGTCCGGTGGGACGCACCAGATATTTCACAAGATCTGCCGCCCCTCCCATCAATCCTCCCACGACCGGCCCGAACAACATGCCGGTCACCTGCAGGGTGTAGAATCCAAGCACCACTGCAATGGCAAGCAGCATTGCCGTCATCGCTAACGCTTTTACGTCTTTCAGCTCATGAAAGGAGTCTCTGAATAGCTGTCTCAAGTTTGTCATAAAAAAATACCTCCTTTGCAGCAGCCCGTAAAACTGCTCATAAGCAGGTATTCTCTTACTGTCCGCCAAAAAAAGCGGCAGCAATTCTCTTTCTTATGTGCAGCAGCGGGATGCGGAATGTGCACCGCAAGCAGCATTCTTTGAGACTTCTAATAACAATCCGCCGCCTATTACGCGACGCCGTATCAGAATCTACCGCTGCTTTTCGTCCAACGGGCAACTCCCCGTCCCGCCGGCACTTAACGCGCATATTCCTACTCTGCGTTTCTTACTTTATTCACTTGTTACCGCTACATTGTAGCACACTGCCTGTGATACTGCAACCAGAATTTCAGTATTATACGCTTTTGCTCTGCGCCGGAGTTACTATTCTTTTAAGCGCCTGATATTTACGCCCTTGCTGCGTTGGCTTCAATCGACGATGCCACCGCATCGCTCTCAATCAGCCGCCTTGCACTGACGCAAATATCAGGCGCTTAGAACGTGTCCC
>CAOKJI010000185.1 GCA_948468495.1 uncultured Dorea sp.
AAATACTTTATTATATCCTGTCATTGTCCCGCATCTCCCTTATATATTCCTGTGCATCCGACTGAAACATTTTTTCGCCTCTTCCCATATATTTACTCAAATCAATCTTTTTTCCCTGCTGTCTGTATGGATAATCCAGAATTGTTATAATGACATCTTTTCCTTCATATTTTTTTATATCTTCCTCTTCAACAATCACTGTATTGCCCTGTATAGTCCCTCTGAAAGCCAGCATAATTGAACCCTCCTAAATCACATTTTTCAATCTTATACATGTTCGTGCATGAGCCTGATAAATAATTACTGTAATTATACAATACCATTACAGTATTTTACAGTTATTTTTTCTCTATACCTCTTCCTAAACCTGACCGCCTTTTGGTATTTATCACGTTTCACTGATTTCATTCCATAAAATTAGCTTCGTAACCAATTTCTCCGCATTCAACGCAAAAAAGGCGCATGGTTTACCACTTCCAATCCATACGCCTTTACGCCAGTATTTCAATGCAAAATTACATATGCCGTCTGCTACAGTATCACAAGCCTACTCCGCAATCCGCACTTCCCCCGTCTCCCGGTCAAAATAATACACCGAATCCGACAAAATATCCTCCTTCCTCATAACTCCCTCATTCCCGTTCACCTCACGAACGACTTCCCGGAGTTGTTCCACATCCATATTTCCTTCATCCCTGACCAAAATAATCTCATGGACCGAACTGGGCAGAAGATACAGATTCCTCCCCAGACCTCCTGCAAATGCTCCCAGTAAATCCTTCCGGCACATCACCCTTGCCCCAAATAAATCCCACTCATTTGTCGCCACATAAAGCTCCGTACCTCCTTCCCCGCAAAGAAATTCCGGCAGGAAAACATCTTCCCCCATCAGGGATTGCAGAATCTCCGACATGGGCTTGATATCAAACTCCTCCCTCTGCAGATTCTGCCATGCCGCCTCGCTGAGCTCCTCCCTTCCAATCCCGCAGGATTCCATCAGCGCCTGCGTAACCGGGATAGACGCCTGCAGGCCGTCCTTCTGCCTGAAAACGACTCCAAACATCACCGCCAGATCCAGCATCCCCTCATACACCTTATCCTGCAGATAAGCCCTGTTCCTCTCCTTCTCCACAAGGCGGATTTCCAGCCGGGGACGGAGAAATTCCCAGTCAAAACGAACCTCCAAATCCCGAAAAGCCTCAGCCTCCTTCCCGGAAAACACAGAAATACAGCGGTCCGCGCCGCTGTATTCATCCCCTGTCCGCTGATACTCGTCATACAGCCCATCCAGATACAGGATCGGGCAAAGTCCCTCCTGCTTTCCTTTCAGAAGCACCGCCTCCCTCTTCGTATCATTGGGCTTATCCACTTCCAGCAAAGACACTTCCGCCTCTTCCCCCAGTCTCTGCCGCAACACATCCACCGTAAAATCCCTGTACTCTCTTTCATTCATCATGCTCTTCCTCCTCATATCATACTTACAATATCTAAAGTCAAATCCCTCTCTGCAAGCAACGGGGCATTTGACCCTCGCGGCAGCCGCCAAATGCACATGCAGGCATGCCCGCCTGGCTCGCTGCTCGCGGGAATAAATCTTCCTTACAACCAGTAAAACCGCCGCCAATCTGTAAGCGCAGAATTTCCGCTTCCGGCAGCCAGAACTCAACTCTCTTCTCCCCCGGTTCTCCTACCGGACAATCCTAATTTCCCGGCTCTCCCTGTCATAAAGATAAACATTGTCTGACAGCTTCTCCTCCGGCTTCATCACATCCGAATCCTCATTCACCAGCTCCACAACTCCCCGCAGTTCAGAAACCTCCATCTCCTCTTCCTGCCTGATTAAAACCAGCTCATGGACAGAACTGGGGAGAATATAAATATTTCCCCCCTGTTCCTCTGCAAACCGGCGCAGAATATCCTCCCGGAGCAAAAGACCTGCGCCATAGGTTCTGTTTTCCCGCATCAGCACATACATCTTCGTCTCACTGACCGGATACCCCTCCGGCAGGAGCCGCTCAATCGGTACAACATAATACCTTTCCCGGTACAGATTTTCCAAAGCCTTCCGGTAAATCTCATCTTCGCCGACTCCCCAGATTTCCGGCAAATCCTTCCCCACCGGAACGCTCCCGGACCGGCCTTCCTTCATTCCCAGCTCCACAGCCAGCGTAACCGCAAAATCCAGATACTCCCGGTACACCCGGTCCTTTAATTCCTCCTGATTCCAGTCTTTCCGGACCAGCCGTATCTGCACCCGATCCTTCACAGATTCCCAGTCCCGCAGTTCCTCCGCTCCCGGAATATCCGCCGCATTCCGAAAAATGCAAATCAGCTTCTCTGCCATTCCTTCCAGCTCCGCTTCCTGCAGGCGGCCATGGTAAAGCTCTTCTATGTAAATGACTGTCTGCTGCATTCCGTCGGGCCTCTGGATACAGATTCCCTCCTTCTCAGTCCGGTTATTTTTCCTCCTGCGCACAAACGAAGCCTCCCCTTCCTCTGCCAGCCGTTCCCTTACTAGACCCAACAGCCTGCTTTTAAATTCCTGATAATCCATCTTTCTCCTCCTTATCCTAACCGTTTCTTTTCCACTCCTTGGGAATCCTGTTTTTCCATTCTCTTTTGTCCGGTTGAAATTCCTGCGTTCCCAGCGCTGTCTCTCCCTCTGATTTTCCCTGCCCGCTGCTTTTCTAAACCGGTTCCTCCCGGAACTGTACGTCCCAGACATCCTCACCGTTCACCTCCGTCATATCCTTCCCAATCTCTGTCTTAACCGTCCCGTCTGTGGACAATACTCTCTGGAAATCCGCGCGCAGAGGCGCATATTTCAGAGCCTGCTTAATCACCGTTTTCTTCGCCATGCTCTCGTAATTGCTCTTCCATGGACTGTAGGAAGCGTCAAAAGAAGCGGAATATTCCTTTGCATAGGCGTCCACCGCCTCCCTGCTCATAACCTCGAACCCGAAGCCCCCGTTTACCAGCTTAAAGAATCCATAAAACAAACGGATTTCTCCCCTGTCATGCAGCGCCGGACGGTGCTCCAGCCTCGGATTCAGTCCCAGCTCATACTCGAACTCATCATTTTCATAAACCGTCTGGGCGGATATCATCTGCATCTGAGGATTGCGGTAACTCAAATCAATCAGCCCTTTGTAGCCAATCTGGAACTGGCACTCCATAACCCCTTTATTCTGAAAGGGAATCAGCCAGGCCTGCCCCAGAGGCGTATTTGGCTCCAGTCCCAACTGGGCGGCGTTCATCAGCGCCGCAAGGAAACTCATCTGGGTACACTCCTGAAGCTTCGGAGTGGTATTTAACGCCGACAGCGCCATCCTTGTAAACCGCTCCGGGGTAATGACTTCCGGCAGAGCCCTTTTAATCTCCGGCTCCATGGCCTTAATCAAATCCGCAATGTTCATGGATTTTGTAAGCTTTCCTTCCTTCTTCGTGTTTTCTGCTTTCTTCGCTAATTCCTGTTTGATATCTGACATTCTGAAATCCTCCTTCTCTTTGTAAGGTGTTCGAATCGAACACTTTTCTCTGTTTGTTATGTTTGTTATGTTTGTTCTGTCTGGATGTCAGGTCTCCGTTGTAGAACTACTTGAATCAGTCTCTTTTGAATATAGGACGACAGAAAAAGGAGAGGCCGTTACGCCTCTCCCGAATACACTTACCATATCATTTTTTCAAGTTCTCTCAGTTCTTATTGCAACGAATGATTTCGCAAAATTGTTTTTCACTAAACGCTCTGATTTCCGAATGCCGGAAATCTTTTAAATTCTGTGTGATAATATAATCCACCTCCTCATTTTTGGCACACTGCATCTGCAGCCCGTCTTCCAAATCCCTCCATTCTTCACGATGAAGCACTGAAAGAATCATATCCTTATCCTCTGGAACAACATTCATTCCTTCACATAGCAGAGACAGGAGCTTCTTCCTTTTCTCCACAGAATAATCTTTTCTAAGTATAAAGAACAGATCTGAAGAGGAATGGGATGCTACGTATCCATCCACTTCATCGAACAGGCACTGTTCCATAATGAATTTTGCATCTGTAGAGTTTGGCTCCCTTGCCATAAGCCAGTCTAAAATAACATTTGTATCAATCAACACTTTCATATTTTTCTTTCAAAGCCTCCATCTTTTCTGCCTGTATATCTATAATCCTGTCCACACTTCCGGAAAACTCTTCAAACAGCTCCCGTTTCACCTTTTCTGATAATTTCGTCTCTTTTTTTTGCTCCTCATTGTCTGGAAATACGACGATTACTTCTGCTGATTTTATTGGAAGTTTATTTTTCAATATGACCTGTCCGTCATGATATATGCCCTTTACTGCTAACATGATTTTCACCTCTTCTATGAAACTTACCCGATTCAGGCTGTTGTTCTTTCATTATAAACAATTCCGCTTCTTTTGTATATCCACTTTATTTCTGCCGGTCTGCAAACGAACGACAAATTCCCCATCATTCGCCATAAATCCGTTTATTTCTGACACAGACTGCTCTCCTGCACCTTCCTCTCCAGTCTCGCCTGAATTTTCTCCACATTTTCTCTCAGCAGTTCAATTAGAATGCAATTCCGTCCTTTGTTTAAACAGGCTTCCCCTGTGCTTCCGCTCCCTGCAAAAGTATCCAGCACCACTTCTTTTTCGCAGGTAACAAACTCCAGGATTTGCTCACACAAAGACACCGGCAGCTCGCTCTGATGAATCCGCTCCTTTCCCGGCACCGGCGGTATCTGTAACTTTGCCGGAAGCATTCCCTTCGCCCCGCTCATAACAGCGCCGCCTCCTTTCTTCTTATCCGGCCGCAGCGCCCTTGCCTTCCCTTTGGAGAAAATCATGATATCCTGTACATTCTTGGACTTCCTTCCGGTATTGCTGATAAATCCTCTCTTCTCCCATGGAACCTTTGTATAGTAAATAAAACCGCATTTCTCTGCCATCCCTTTTATCTCATACAGATAATGATAGTTGCTCCCGTTTTCCTCCGGCAGAATCTCCACCAGAAAGCATCCCTTTTTCAGTACCCTCGCCTTTTCCCGGAAATCCGCTTCCGTATAACGGAAACAGGGATATCTGCTAAAGATTCGGTTGCCGCCCCGGTTAGACTTTTCATCCTCCCATGGATGGTCCGTTAAAATACAGTCGATACTCGAATCCTTTAA
>CAOKJI010000186.1 GCA_948468495.1 uncultured Dorea sp.
GAATCGCCGCCATTGAAAACGGGCATATCGACAGGGATACGGAGGACAGCATAATCTTTCAACTTTTTTTGTCCAAAGTATTGACATAGGTCCAGTATTCGGCTCGTCTGTCAGCAGAAAATACAGTATATAAATCTGCCGTATTCAGAGTAATCACGATATAATTCTGAACGCGGCAGATGTTTTTTAATCTCATTTTTCTTCCCTTCCGATATCATGAAATCCTTTCGGCAGAAGGAGCGCCAATCAGTTTTTCCATCCAGACCATATCGTACCAGCGGCCGAATTTGTATTCGTATCCTTTCTTTTTATCTGTATTCTGTTCCCTGCCGCCGATATTCCCTTGGAGAACAGTTCATATACCGCTTAAATAGTTTTCCATAATAACAGGGATTGGAGAATCCAACCATCCCGGCAACGTCTGTAATGCTGTTGTCTTCTTTCAGTAAAGGGAGACTTTGCTGAATCCGGTAAAAGAGCAGGTAGTCAAACAAGGTCATATGCATATGTTTTTTAAAGAACCTGCAGCATTCGCTTTTGCAGATATTGACGCTGTCGGCAATATCTTCTAAGGTCAGAGCTTCCTGATAATGTGTCTGTATAAAGGTCAGAATATTTTTCAGCCGGTCCAGGTGCTCGGCTTCTGATACGCCGGTATCAGGCAGGGAGGCAAAGTATCGGAATAATAACTGCCAGATTCTTGTCAGTGTGAGATGAACGGAGAGCTCGTAATCTATGGGCGGCTGTTTGGACCAGCGGTAGATTTGTTTGATAGATTCCAGTATCTCGGACTGCCAGGAGACCTCCGGACGCAGAGGCAGAGAACTTAAACCGGGACTGACGGCCATGGAGTCTATATATTTTGTCTGAAGGATACTGCCTTCATATCCGTAGATGAATCTTGGGTGAAATGTAATGGATAGATATTCGCAGTTTCCATGCTCGGTCATATAGCCGGAATGCAGGGCGTTACTGCTGCAGAACAGCCCTTCCCCCTGGCTCAGAATATACTGTTGTTCATTTACCCGGTAGTCAATTGTTCCAGACTGAATCCAGGTCAGCTCAATCTCCGGGTGCCAGTGCCACATGAAGGCCCCTCCCTCATAAATTCCAATGGATTCTTCACTGATATAAACTGGAAAATGATAGTCCCCATGGGCTTTCATCTCCATCTGGCTGTCGGTGGTGTGTATCTGTATCATTTTTTATTTCCATTCCTCAATATTGTTATAGTTTTGTATATGATATTTATTGTCATACTTTGAAATGCTCATTATAATTATATTATATGAATATGCGGAGCGCAATTACAAATAAAGAATCCGTATCGGAAAAGGAGAGGTGTTATGATGCAAAATCTGGTTGAGAAGTTTGGGGAACTGTATGGCGGGGAAGGTGAGATTCGTCAGTATTTTGCGCCGGGGCGTGTGAATCTGATTGGCGAGCACACGGATTACAATGGAGGTCATGTATTCCCCTGTGCGCTGACTATCGGAACCTATGGAGTTGTAAGGAGCCGGGAGGACAGAAATTTACGATTCTATTCTGTAAATTTTGAGAAACTTGGTGTTATAGAGACAAGTCTGGATGATTTGACGCCGTCGAAAGAAGCGGGATGGACGAATTATCCAAAGGGAGTAATGTGGGCTTTTGAGAAGAGAGGCATGAAGCTCTCCCATGGACTGGATGTATTGATTTATGGGGATATTCCGAATGGTTCCGGTTTGTCTTCTTCTGCGTCACTTGAAGTGCTTACGGGGCTTATCCTGAAAGAGACCTATGGATTTGATGTTTCTATGGTTGACATTGCTCTGATTGGACAGGACTCTGAGAATAATTTCAATGGATGCAACTGCGGGATAATGGACCAGTTTGCAAGCGCTATGGGTAAAAAGGACAATGCGATTTTCCTGGATACCAATACGCTGAAATATGAGTATGCGCCGGTTGTGCTGGAGGATGCGAAGATTGTAATTACCAACAGTAAGGTGAAGCACAGTCTGGTGGATTCTGCTTACAATGACAGGAGAAATGAATGTGAACAGGCTCTGAAAGAACTGCAGAAAGTTGTAGATATCAAGACGCTGGGAGACTTGACAGAAGAGGAATTTGAGGCGCATAAAGACGCTATTGCCAGCGAAGTGTGCAGAAAGCGCGCAAAGCATGCAGTGTACGAGAATCAGCGTGCAATCCGCGCGGTGCAGGCGTTAAAGGCGGGACAGATTCAGACTTTTGGCGAGCTGATGAATGCGTCCCACGTATCATTAAGGGACGATTACGAAGTATCCTGTGAAGAGATTGATATTCTGGTAGATTTGGCATGGAAGATTCCCGGCGTAATCGGTTCCCGGATAACCGGCGGCGGATTTGGCGGATGCACCGTAAGTATAGTGAAAAATGACGCGGTAGATACCTTTATCAGTTCGATTGGTAAGACATATCAGGAAAAGGTTGGACACGAGGCTGAATTTTATGTAGTGGAGATTGGAGATGGCGGACATGTTATCTAAGAATATTAAGAAATTAGTAGAATATGGAATTGAATCCGGTTTGACGCCGGAGTGCGAACGTACATATACCACGAATCTTCTGCTGGAAGTATTTCATGAGGACGATTATGAGGATGTGGATATTACGGGAGAGGAGATTTGTCTGGAGGAGATTCTAAAAGAACTTCTGGACGAGGCCTGCCAGAGAGGGATGATAGAAGACAGCGTTGTTTACCGGGATTTGTTTGATACGAAGCTGATGAATTGTCTGATGCCGAGACCTGCGCAGGTGCAGCAGGAATTTGCAGCGCGTTATGAGAAGTCCCCGGAAGAAGCGACAGAGTATTTTTATAAGCTGAGCCAGGACAGTGATTATATCCGCCGTTACCGCGTAAAGAAGGATATGAAGTGGAAAGTAGATACGCCGTATGGCGAGATAGACATTACCATTAATCTGTCTAAACCGGAAAAGGACCCCAAAGCTATTGCAGCAGCCAGAAATGCCAAAGCAAGCAGCTATCCCAAGTGTCTTCTGTGTATGGAAAACGAGGGCTATGCAGGCAGGGTCAATCATCCGGCGAGAGAGAATCACCGGATTATCCCGGTTACCATCAATGACAGCAAGTGGGGATTCCAGTATTCACCGTATGTGTACTACAATGAGCATTGTATTGTATTTAACGGACAGCATATACCGATGAAGATTGACAAAGCAGCGTTTATCAAATTATTCGACTTTGTGAAGCTGTTCCCCCATTATTTCCTGGGTTCAAACGCAGACCTTCCGATTGTGGGCGGCTCCATCTTAAGCCACGACCATTTCCAGGGAGGACATTATACATTTGCAATGGCGAAGGCGCCTATTGAAAAACCAGTTATTATACCAGGATACGAGGATGTGGAGGCCGGTATCGTAAAGTGGCCGTTGTCCGTACTGCGTATCCGTCACAAAGACGAGAAAAGGCTGATTAGTCTGGCGGACCACGTGCTGAGAGCATGGAGAGGATATACCGACGAGGATGCGTTTATCTATGCGGAGACAGACGGAGAGCCGCACAATACCATTACGCCGATTGCGAGAAAGGCAGGGGATATGTATGAGCTTGACTTAACGCTTCGCAACAATATTACCACAGAGGAGCATCCTCTGGGCGTATATCATCCCCATGCGCAGTATCACAATATTAAGAAAGAGAATATTGGTCTGATTGAAGTTATGGGACTGGCAGTGCTTCCGGCAAGGCTGAAAGAAGAGATGGAGATTCTCGCAGAGTATCTTGTTGAGGGGAAGGACGTCCGCAGCAACGAAAAAATAGCGAAACATGCGGAATGGGCGGACAAATTCCTTCCGAATTATGAAAATATAACGGCGGAGAATGTAACGGAGATTCTTCACAAAGAAATTGGTCATACCTTTGTAGGAGTCTTAGAAGACGCCGGCGTGTATAAATGTACAAAAGAGGGCAGAGCAGCGTTTATGAAATTTATTGAGACGCTGTAAAACGAAAGATTGCTGCCTGTACGGATGGGCGCTGCCTGACGGAAACAGGTGAAAGGTGTTGTACTTATAAGGCTGTGGAAATATGCAATTACGCATACTCCACAGCCTTTTTCGTCAGAGAGTGTTTGAAAATTGCTTCTGGTGTAAAATCAAGAGATTATTTCCAGAATCCTTTGAATCTGCAGAGGTCTTCCATTTCTTTATATACGGCCGCACAGTCCCTTTCATCTGTTAAGGTTACCAGCAAATCGCTGGCAAAAAGTCTGGTCTTCCCTTTGGGAATGAATTCTTCGTTACCTCTCTGGACTGCGACAAGAAGACAGTGTCTGGGCCATTCTACTTCGCTGATTAACCGGTCGGCAGCATCGGAGCCATGCGCCACGACAAATTCCCTCAGAACCTTTTTGCCATGACTCTTTGGCAGTTCAATTCCGCGTTTTTCCAGCAGCCGTTCCAGAAGACTTTCGTAAATCGGTTTGGAGCGAAGCAGCGTTGCTACGACATAGGCTACAATGGAAATAACAGAGAGAGAAAGGAGCTGATGCAGGGAACCGGTCATTTCAAAAATCAGGATAATTCCTGTCAGCGGAGCCCGGACAATGGCAGTAAAATACCCGGCCATTGCAAGCAGCACAAAGTTGTTGATATACGCGGCGTCCAGTCCCAGATAATTTACGCCAAACGTAGCGAAGGCGCCCCCGATAAACGCGCCGAGTACCAGCAGCGGGAAGAAAATTCCTCCCGGCGCTCCGGAGCCAAAACAGACAGCGGAGAAAATAAATTTGCAAACCAGCGTAATCAGAATCATATGCAGCAGAAGATCTTCGGTTGTGAGCTGTTCAATCAAATTATGCCCGCTTCCCAGATAATCCGGTGTAAGAAGTCCCAAAACGCCTGCGCACAGGAACGGAATGATGAGTTTGGTTGTGGTATTCAGATGTTTTGCATTATTGTACAGAGACTGAACCTTTAGCGTGAACCAGTTATAAAATGCACCCAGCACGCCAAGTATGACGCCAAGAATTAAAATCATCCAGTAATAACTTTGGGGGAGGTTGTGTATGATATCAAATTGAAATACGGACTCCATACCAAATACTGTTGACGACAGGTAGTCGGCGGACAGAGAAGCCGCCATTACTGATAACAGTACGGATACGGACAAATTCTTA
>CAOKJI010000187.1 GCA_948468495.1 uncultured Dorea sp.
CAGGTTAAGCGTATATTTGGTCTTCTCTGCAGCGATTATAAAGAATTTCGGATTAGTGTCAGCATTGGCGTGGCATGCGCGAAGGATTGCGGAAGAGATTATGATACGCTGTTCCATATGGCGGACGAAGCGTTGTATGAGGCGAAACGAAAGGGACGTAATACCTATTGTTTTTACGAAGGAGAGCAAGAGGACTGATTCCCGAAATCATATTATCATAGAAGACGTTACACTTATATATTTAGGAGGAAAAGGAAAATGACAGTAAAAGAGTGTTATGAATTAATGGGTGCGGATTATGAAGGCGTAATGAGCAGGCTGCGGACAGAAGAAAGAGTTAAGAAATTCCTTCTTAAAGTTCTGAATGATAAAAGCTATGATTTGCTGCTGGACTCTATTGAGGGAGGAAATGTTGAAGAGGCTTTTAGGGCTGCTCATACGATGAAGGGGGTCTGTCAGAATTTGTCTCTGACTCCGCTTTATGAGTCTGCAAGCGCTTTGTCAGAGGTGTTGAGAGACCAGAAGGAATTTGGGGAGGATGTGGAGCCTGCGCTTGCGAAAGTGAAGGAAGATTATGCGCAGATGACAACACATATCAGAGCGCTGGAAGGCTAGTACAGCGCGTATGCAGGTGAATTAAACGATGAGAACCAGACAGGAAGCAGTTGGATACAGCCTTACTTTTCCGGATGTTTATGAGGATTATCCGTTTCATGATTTGAACTGGACCTGTATGCGAATCCGTACAAACAAGCGCATATTTGCATGGATATTCGAGCGGGAAGGCCGGATATGGGTCAATGTGAAATGCGATTCAGAATGGCGCGATTTCTGGCGGGAGACTTATGAGTCTGTAATTCCGGCGTATCATATGAACAAAAGATACTGGAATTCTGTGATTCTGGACGGGAGTATTCCGGAAAAGGAGATTCGGCGGATGATAGCGGAGAGCTATGATTTGTGCAAAAAGCAGAGAGCGTAAAAAGGAGTTGTGTAATCCACAACTCCTTTTTAAAGTAATTAATTATCTTTTGAAGGCTTTTTTCTCTCAAAAAAGTCGTCTATTTTCTTTTTGATTTCGTCATGCTTAAGGTATTTCGACAGGTATCCTTCCGGTTTTAAGGAAATGACTTTCTTAACACTTTCCGGATCTGTTCTGCCGGTAAGGAAAATAACCGGAAGATTAGCGAAATCTTCTTCGGAACGAATCATCTCCAATACCTGTCTGCCGTCGCAGACCGGCATCTCATAATCTAACAATACCAAATCAGGTTTATCTAAGGAAATGGACTGAAGAGCAGACATTCCGGACTTGGCAAGAGCAACCTCATAATTGTCACACAGCAATTCTTTCATTCCCTGACGGATAGTCATGGAATCGTCAACAATCAGTACCTTTGGTTTCTGAGGTTCTTCCCGTTTCATGAGATATTTTTCAATCTCATCCATTGCATTTTCTGTTTCGATTGCAGTTCCGACGCCTTTTTGAAGCAGGTGCGGTGCGATTGCACAATAGGAGAAGTATCCTTCGCCAGTATCGAACAGCAGACTTACCTGCAAAGTCTCCCGCTCAAAAATATTCCGAAATTCTTCATATGTCAGAAGGTTCTCTTCTTTCAATTCTGTTAGTTCCACATCCGGTAAGTGTTCCCGGATACGCTCTACAAATTGACGAGCCGTATATCTGGTAGCATTAATCAGCATACTGTCAAGCTTATTGGTCTTAAGTCCTAAGGCTTTGCCGACAGTGTTGACCAGAAGTTTTTCCTCAAAAACAAGAATAATCTCACATTCTTTCTCTTCCTCGTCGTCTTTTGTGCCCGCAGTGTAGAGAAGGCGGTAATAAACGCCTTTGCCGAACTTCTCTCCGCTGTAAGTCTCGCTGATTACATGGGATTCTAATTTAAACATATCATACAATAATTGGAGAATTACCTTTTTCATGGCTTCATGTTCTTCTTCCGGCAGAAGGTTAATCCACTTACTAGTACCTCCGCCAACAATTGCCTGATCTTCCGTTAATGTGTGTCCAATCAGCCATCCGGCGCATACGCCCAAAAAATGATCCACTGCGCCTGGAGAATAATTGGTATGCTCCAACTCCTGCTCCAGCGCCGGAAGGGTCTTTTGGCGAAAACCCTCATGAATCTGCCGGTGTGTTTCGTATCCTGCGTAGTTGATGGACATCATATAATTTTCTTCTTCAGCAAAATGTTTCATTGCATGTTCTTTGAAAAACTTGATTCCCTCCTGGCATGCCCACTGACTTTTCTTTTCTTCGCCTCCGAATGCGAAGAGCTTGCTAATAATCTTAAAAAGTCTCTTGTGCTCCTTATCGATAATGTCTACCCCGATATTGTATTCGTCGCTCCATACCAGTTGATTATCCATAATGAAAATCCTCCTTTGCCGCGGTCAGGGTTATCCTGCCTGTCAATAAATAATATACCATATCAGGCTTGTAAATCGCAATGACATACTGGAAAGAATTAGTATAAAAACTGTATACTGGTCAATGTATGAATGGTAACTAAAAACTAGATTCTTTCTAGGGCTTCGTTAGAGCCTATGAGCATCAGGATAATTCCTGCTTTCAGCGGCATATCCGGGTCGGGGGTGATTTCTACATGAGAGCCTTCTTTGATGCCCGCTACATTGACTCCATAGGTTTTCCTAAGGTCCAGTTCTTTCAGCGTCCTGCCAATCCATTTCTGAGGTACGGCGATTTCAACAATACTGTAGTCCGGGGATAATTCAATCCAGTCTGCAAGGTTTGCGGACATAAGATTCTTTGCGATTTTCCGTCCCATCTCTTCCTCAGGAAAGACAATTGCATCTGCGCCGACCTTTCGGAGAACCTGGGCGTATCGCTCGCTGTGAGCCTTGCACAGAATATAGGGGATTCCCATTTCTTTGGCGGCCAGCGTGGCAAGGATGCTGCTTTCCAGATTTTCTGAGGAAGCAACGACGATACCGTCAAAATTCTTCGAGCCAAGAGACTGCAAAAGCTCTGGATTGCCGATGTCCGCCTGCATGGCGTAGGTTACTTTGTCTGCGATGGCGTCAATCTGCTCCATATTCTGGTCTACCGCTATTACGTCGCAGCCTAGCCGCTGCAGCGTGACGGCCACGCTTGCGCCGAAGCTTCCAAGTCCCAATACAATAAACTGTTTTTTCATAGTGTCTCTCCTTTTCTATCCAACCATAATATGTTCCGCAGGAAGCCTGCGTATTTTATCTCTGGGATGTGTCTTGCCTGCGAAAGTCAGTACAAGAGTCAGCGGCCCCAGTCTTCCAATATACATCATACACATTAGAATTATCTGACTGCCTCTGCAAAGCCGGGGAGTCAGGTCCGCTGACAGCCCTACTGTTCCTATGGCTGACGCCGCCTCGTAAATGATATCGGCCAGTGGGATGCGGTCCGGCTCCAACGCAAGAATCATAACGGTTCCGGCGATGAATGCTGTAAATGCGACCATCACCACACAGAAGCCTGTGCGGAAATTAGCCGGTGAAATCCGTCTTCCCATGCATTCCGTATCATTTCCGCCCCGGACAAATGTAAGACAGGACAGAAACAGCATGGCAAAGGTCGTGGTCTTTACCCCTCCGGCAGTTCCTCCCGGGGAACCGCCGATAAACATTAGAATAGCACAGAACAGCTTCGATTCTTCGTGCAGCGCGCTTTGCGGAACGGTGTAAAAGCCGGCTGTTCTTGTAGTCACCGATTGAAACAGAGACGCCAGAACTTTCCCGCCCAAATTCATGTTTCCAATCGTATCCGGGTTATGATATTCCGACGCAAAGATAAAGACGCTTCCGGCGGCGATTAGAAACAGAGTTGTAAGTATGGCCAGCTTTGAATGAAGCTTAAGTCTGGTAAACCACCAGTTTTTTGGAACCTGCTGATGAATAAGCTTCCGGGCGTTGTCCAGGACGTCGAACCATACGGTAAATCCAATTCCGCTTAAAATAATTAGCAGCATAGTGGTGATATTGAACATGGGGTGAAGGGCATAATCCGCAAGGCTGCTGCTGCCCAGAATATCAATTCCTGCATTGCAGAATGCAGAAATTGCATGAAAAACAGAATACCAGATTCCCTTCGCCAAACCGTATTCCGGTACAAATTGAACCATATATAGCGCGGCGCCGCATCCTTCTACAACTAAAGTTCCGGTTATTACATTTTTAACCAGTCTCACGATGCCGCCGGGACGCTGGGCGCTGTAAGTTTCCTGCAGTACCATTCGTTCTTTCAGCGTGATTTTTTTTCTGAGCAGAAAGAAAAATACCGTTGTACAGGCAATGACGCCTAAGCCTCCAATCTGGATTAGCAAAAGAAGGATGATTTTCCCGAAAATTGTAAACTGAGAGGCGGGCGTGACGGTCACAAGGCCTGTCACACATACCGAAGTGACCGAAGTAAACAGAGCGTCTAGGAAGGCAATCGGCTGCGTATTGCTGACAGGCAGATACAGCAGTACGCCTCCCAAAAATATGACGCCTAAAAAGCCAAACGCAGTTATTTGCAGCGTATTCCATCTGACATGTTTGTTATCTTTCATAATCAATCTCCATTATAGAAAAATGCATTGAAAATCGCTTCGCGATGGAGTTTTTTACTCCTGAATCGCTTTCTTACGGTCTGTGCAGTAAATGCACAGACCTACCTGAACGCTTACAGTATATTCAAATTTCTCTGAAATAGCAAGAGCATTTTGGAGTTGCCTGATTGATATGGGTGTGGTAGAATGGTAATGTTTTAGATAAATGAGTATTGGGAAAGGGGCGGTGGTCCCGCAGAGTTTATTGACTGTAAGGAGGGTATCATGGAATTTCAGAAGGTTATTGAATCAAGAAGAAGTATCAGGAAGTACGATCCGAATCAGAAGGTAACAAGGGCGCAGGTAGAAGAGATGATTCAGGCGGCTATGCTGGCGCCGACATGGAAGAACAGCCAGACAGCCAGATATTATTGTGTGATTTCGGAAGAGATGATTGAGAAGATGCGCAGTGAATGTCTGCCGCCATTCAATGCGAATAATTCGATGGGCGCAGGCGCGCTGATTGCGACGGCATTTGTAAGGGATATTTCCGGCTATGAGAGAACCGGCGAACCATCGAACGAGCTGGGGAATGGCTGGGG
>CAOKJI010000188.1 GCA_948468495.1 uncultured Dorea sp.
CTGAATTGTCTGCTAAGAGACATTCGCCTGCTTCAATCTACTGTATACTGGTCAACGTATGAATCAATGGCAGTAAGTTAAGCCTGAAAAGGCTCTGCCTGTGCGGTTCGGAACTGCCATTGACGTATGAATAGTAACGAACTGTTACCAGGAGAATTAGAAATTCCCGTTTCCGCCTTGACATTTCCGATACATCTGCATATAATCATAGTACGCAAACATAATTTCTGCGGACCGGCACAGGATGTTTCCGTCCGGCAATTTCACAGGTTTGCCGCCGGAAATCTATAATCCGGGCTTGTACTGGTTTCGACGGGGGTTTAGAAGTTTGGGAAGCCATTCGTAGCGGGACACTACGTTAAAAGTTCTAATTAAATATAAACGCAGACAATAGAGAGTTAGCGTACGCAGCCTAATTTGGCTGCAGTCGGCCTTAGGTCTTCCGTCGCTTAAGTAACCGGCTTCGACCAGACGGAGCACTTCGTTTCCAAAGCTTTGAGGGAATGGAAGATTTTATGAAGCTACTGATGCTTTCAGCCTGTCATTAGGCGGGAAGCGGAGGGAATGAACGTATAATGACTGTAATGGGAGATGCCTGAATGGAAGAGCTTTCGGACGCGGGTTCGATTCCCGCCAGGTCCATTGCCAAAATAAATCCATCCGCTATTTTATCAATTGCGGATGGATTTGTTTCATTTCCAGGACATTTGAAGTTGCTTTTTCTGCTTTGCACAGTCAGAAAGATACGGGTTAATAAGTGATTGGTACGGAATACCAGAATTTTAACTTCTATATCACAATCTTATATTCTGCCTGGAATACCCCGCCCGGAGTAAGCGCCTGCTCCCACTCCCGGTCTTTTAATTCTCCTGCGAAGTCGTCTCTGTCGCACCTTCCATACCAGGGTTCAATACAGACAAAGGGTGCATTCTTCTTCGGCGGAGACCAGATTCCCACTAACGGCGCTGTAAATTCCACCGCCAGATACTCTTCTCCTTCTCCATTGTTCAGCGATATTCTCTGCACCTGATTCTCTTCAATTACTTTCGCATCATGATCGAAAAGCGTCTCGGTAATCGGCAGAACTCCGTCTGAAAGCTTTACCGCCTCCCGGGCTCTCGTAACCGTCCCGCCCTGCCCGAAAATTGTATTTACAAAACAGCCGAGATTCCTTCCGTCCTTATCCTGCAGGCGGATTCCATAGTCTGTCTGTTTATCGCCGCTCTGAATCGGACAGTTGAACGCCGGATGCGCTCCAATTGCAAAATATAAGGTTTCCTCCGCCGGATTCTCTACTTTCCACATCACCTTTACGCCCCGCTTTAGAAGCTGGTATCCAATCTCCAGTCGGAAAGCAAAGGGATAAATCCGGCGGCTTTCTTCATCATCCTCCAGCCGGAACCATACGGTATCCTCTGTCTGGCTTACCAGCGCAAATTCCCGGTCTCTGGCGAATCCATGCTGTCCCATTCTGTACTCCAATCCTTTATGCCGGTAAATACCGTCTTTCACCCCGCCCACAAACGGAAATAATACCGGAGACGTGCGGTTCCAGTATGCCGGATCGCCGCACCAGAGATACTCCGTATCCGTATCCAGCCTGCGTAATGATTTCAATTCTGCGCCATGCAAATTCACGCCGATTTCCACCGCTTCATTTTTCAAAATAACATCTGCCATTTTCTCTGTCCTCCCTGTTATTATATTGCCTCATCCCGGTAACTGAATCTGCAAAGTTACCGTATTTCTTTCCGCCAGCTTTGCGCCGCAGCAAATATCACATCCTGAACGGTCACTTTCTTTTATACTTTCCCACTGTAAAATGCCTGTCAAACCATCTGCTGTACACGCCTATCAACGGCCCGTTGCAGCACGCCATAATCAGCGTCCCCACGCCGACCGCCACAAGCTTATGAAACAGCAGAAAGGATATTCCTACAGTAAGCAGAAGAAATACCAAATCAAACCGAAGCTTAAACCCCGCCAAATCTTTCTGATACCTTTCACTGATTCCTTTTACAAAAAACTCGTACACCTGAGGATAATATCGGTTCTTAAAATACAGGACCGCGCCAAAGGCATTGATGAAAAACCCGATTATAAAATAAATGATTCGCACAGCCGCCGGAAGCGTCCCCGGCGCATACACATCGGGATTAAAATGCGGAATCAGCGCCCTCCACAAATCCAGGATAAAGCCATAGAGCACCCCAGACAAAAAGGCGCCGAAATACAATGCCTTCACCTGTCTCATCACGCAGCAGAATATCACAAACAATATCCCCTGAACCACGTACTCTGCCTGTCCAAACGTCAAAAAAGATGATTTAAGACTTACCAGATACGCCGGGGATACAATCACCGACAGACCGAAATCCGCGGCCGACAGCATTGCCGTCGCCAGCGACAGAATAACTGCCCCGGATATGTATACGGTTTCATCGTTTAACCGGATTTTCTTCATCCCTGAGTCTTTTTGCATGCCCGTTCCTCTTCCTGTCAGAGTATATTTGAAAAATGGATTATTCCGACGGTTTTACAGTATCTTATCCTTCCTGCTACAACAGCCTGCCTAACTCCTCAATTTCCTCCATCGTCGTCGCCCAGCTCGTTGCGAACCGCACAACCGTATGCTCCTCATCTTCCCTTTCCCAATAGCTGAATTTTACCTGCTGCTTAAGTTTCTCCATTTTCTCATTTTCCAGCACGATAAAAATCTGGTTGGTAGGCGAATCAAGAAAGAAACGGTATCCTTTCTCCTGAAATATCCTCTTCAGAGCTTCCGCCGCCTCCATCGCGTTGCGGCTGATTGCCAGATACAAATTGTCGGTAAATAATGTATCAAACTGAACGCCGAGAAGCCTCCCCTTCGCTAACAGTGCGCCGTGCTGCTTGATTGTCGTCAGAAAATGCTTCGGCGTATTCCGATGGGTAAAGACCACCGCCTCTCCGCATAACGCGCCAACCTTTGTTCCTCCAATGTAGAAGACGTCCAGAAGTCTGGCGATATCCGGCAGCGTCACGTCCGTCTCCCTGCACGCCAGTCCATATCCCAGCCTTGCGCCGTCCATATAGAGGGGGATTCCATAGCTCCTGCACAGGGCGGACAATTCCTCCAGCTCCTTCAGAGAATACAAGGTTCCGTATTCCGTCGGATGCGAAATGTAGACCATTCCCGGGAAAACCATATGTTCATGATTCTCATCCCCATAAAAATCTTCCAGATACCTCCTGATTGTTTCTGCCATAAGTTTGCCTTCTCTGTTGGGAAGCGTGATTACCTTATGCCCGGTAAATTCTATCGCTCCCGCCTCATGCAGACTGACATGTCCGGTCTCTGCCGCTATCACACCCTGATACTTTGTAAGCAGCGCGTCAATCACAATCTGATTGGTCTGCGTGCCGCCTGTCAGAAAATGAACCTCTGCGTCCGGTTTCTCACAGCACTCTATAATCTTCTCTTTAGCTCTGGCGCAGTATTTGTCATCGCCGTAACCGCTTAAAGGCTCTTCGTTCGTCTCCGCAAGCCGCTTAAGTATCTCCGGGTGAGCGCCCCTGTTATAGTCACATTCAAAAGAAAGCATTCTCAATTTCCTCCCTTACCGATATAGCGGGTCCCAATCTCTACAAGCAGAAAACCAAATGCGATTGCCAGACAAGTCTGTCCCAGCGCAATCGTCTGCTGTGTGGCAAGTCCATAGTCTTCCTGTACCAGCCCATGCATCAAATAGAACAGCGTTGCACCCGGAATCACCGGCATAATCGACGTTGTAAGAAAAATAGTCGCCGGCGCCCGGTGAATTCTGGACATGACATACGCATAAGCTGCTACAAAAGCCGCTCCCACCATAACCGCCGCAAAATTATTTCCGCCGAGATACTGTACCATCAGATAACAGGCGCAAGTAACAAGTCCACCGATTCCCGCATAAAAAGACTGCCGGACCGCAGCCCGAAACAACAATGCAAATCCCATGCTTGCTACTCCGCAGGAAATAAGCTGTACAGCCACATTCGGAGCTATATACATCTCATACATGTCGCCCTGAAACAGTATCATAGCAAGCCCTGTTCCACAGGCAATCGCTATCGCGCCCAGACAGGAATTTACGATATTTACAATTCCGGACAAATATGCCCGGTCCACCATATCCCGGATTCCGTTGGCAACTCCCAGACCGCTGATTAATACCATATTGAGCCCCAGTATTATTCTGTCCGGATGATGTCCGAAGCCGGCCTGGTCAGCCAGAAATACCACCGATGAAGAAAGAAATGCAATAACCAGGTTATATACCACCAGATTATGCTCCCTTTTATCAAGAAGATTTCCCATGTATCCAATTACTGATGCACAGATAAGAACCGCGACAATAGAATCTGTCAAATCACAGCCAAAATAGATACCGAATCCCACGCCGCCCATAATCCCTGACAGATACTTCAGATACAACGGCTGCGGGGTCCGATTCATGACTTCCTGATATTTTTCCTGTATCTCCTCTATAGAAGGCTGGTTCTTACAGATATATCTGGACAGATTATTCAGGTAATCCAGCCGGTCATAATGAAAACCGGTTCTGTGAACCCTCCGAATCTGCGTAATAAACGCGCCTCCCGCCGGCTTAATTGTCGCCTGAATATCGCTCTGAATTGCAAATACGCTACAGTGCTCCACATCATAGCTCTCCAGCATCCGGTACAGACTATCCTCCGTACGGTTTGTTTCCGCCCCGCTCTTAATCATCTCTTTTCCAATATTCAATATTTCATGAAGTAACAATTCATAATCCATATCTATCCTGCAAATAACTCCATTATCTCTCGTATCTGTTATTTTCCGACAATGCGCGCCACTTCGCCAATATCCCGGATATCATAGTCAACGCGAAGGTTCGCAGGCCGTTCCTTCCCGGCCGGATTATACCAGCAGGTCACAATCCCTGCGTTATTGCCTCCCTGTATATCGCTGGTAAGGGAATCCCCCACAATCATCATCTCTTCTTTACGAAAATCTCCGATTTCCTGAAATACCTTGTCAAAAAATCCCTCCATCGGCTTCTCTATTCCAATTATTTCGGAGATAAATACTCCATCCAGCAGCTTTTCAAGCCCTGAGTCTGTCACCTTCCTCTCCTGGGCAGTCT
>CAOKJI010000189.1 GCA_948468495.1 uncultured Dorea sp.
TCCTTCACCTTCGCCTGCCTTCCTGTATCGAGACTCCCGTCTCCCAGTTCTCATCCATGACCACTCCGCTGGCTCTGTTCGTACTGGGAGGCACCCTGCGTTTTTCCTCTATGAGAAGCAACCTGAAATACCTGATACCGGCGGTTTTCGCAAGACTGCTCCTGCTGCCGGCAATCGCTCTAGTCATAGCCCGCTCCCTCTCTTTCGGAGCGCTGGAAACCTTTATCTATTTCACCATTTTCGCAACGCCCGCAGCCACCGCCTCCTATCCCATGGCGTCCAATATGGGAGGTGACGGCGCTCTGGCCGGGGAAATGGTCGTACTAAGCACTTGTCTTTCCGTCATAACCATTTTCCTGTGGGTGTTCTTCATGAAAAGTCAGGGAATTATCTAAAATTCCCGCTGCTTCAGAACCCGCAGGGAAATAACCGCCGACAGCAGAAGAATGCAGATGCAGACGGCTCCAATCACGCAGACTATTATTCCCAGAGGCGCCTCTTCCACCTTCTCAAACAGGTCCCCGGCCTTCCAGCCCATCCGCTTCGCAAGCGCCGCGCCTCCCATGACCAGCACAAAGCATGCCATAGAAACCGCCATCAGCGCCATCCTGCCCTTTTCCGCTCCGAATTTGAGCTGAGCGGGAATGGTGAAGGAGAGAAAGAACACAGCCACAAGCAGCCCTGTCATGGCGGATATCAGAAGATCCTCTGTCGACAGGCCGGTATTCCTTACCTTAAATACCGCCGCTGCGGCAGCCACCACGATCACAGCCGTTCCGCCGCCCATCAGAATGCCAAAGGTATATTTCTCCGCCACATAGTCCTTCCTGCTCACCGGCAGCGTCATCAGGAAACTCATCCCATTGTGGTAATCATCATAGCTGATGGTACTAATCGTAAATACCGTATACATGATCGTGGCATAGCTCACCACAAACGTCGGATTCTTAGCTGAGAATAAAAAAGCGCCCACAATCACGACCGTTATCAAAAAAAACTGCTTCTGGCTCATAAATAATTTCCAATCCTTAATTAGCAACGCTTTCATCTGTCCCGTCCCCCTTCTCTCATCAGAATCAGTTCATCAATCCCGCCATTTTCAACCACCACATCCGGATAGTTCTCCTGATAAAATCGTTTCTCGCCGGTCAGGCAGCGGTATCCGTAATCCTCCCTTTTCTCCGACAGCAGATAACGCTTATCCAGCTTCTCATACTGCTCCAGCGTCACTTTCAGTATCCCATAGCTGCTGAGCAGGATATCCGTATCCTCATGGAGAACAATCTTCCCCTCGTCAATCAGGTAAATGTCGTCGCAGAAAGACTCCAAATCGGTAGAAATATGGGAGCTGATCAGAATCGACCTTCCCTCCTGCTCCATATATTCCCGAAGCATATCCAAAAGGAGCTCCCTGGTCACCACGTCCAGCCCCGCCGTAGGCTCGTCTAAGATCAGCAGCCTTGCCTGATGGGAAAGGGCCGCGGTAATCTGCAGCTTCTGCCGCATGCCGGTAGAAAAATCCTTCATCTGCTTATCCAGCGGAATCCTAAGTCTGCCGCATTTGTGTAAGAATCCCGCCTCATCAAAGGAATGGTACATATTCCTTAATATCGGCACCAGATCCTGCACCTTCAGATATTCGCTGAAGCCCGCGTTCGATAAGACCACCCCCATCTGCTCCCTGTCAGCCTTCGTAAGCTTTGCAGCCGGTTTGCCAAAGACCCGCGCGCTGCCGCCGTCTATACCTATCAGCCCAAGAACGGCCTTAAACGTAGTACTCTTCCCGGCTCCGTTTCGCCCCACCAGTCCGGTAACGCACCCTTCCGGAACCGTAAGCGAACAATCCAGTGTAAAATTCTGATAGTTTTTCTTCACCTGCTCTAGTACAATCATCTTCTAATCCTCCAAAACAATCATAAATACCTCTGTAATCTCCTGATTACTCATCCCTAAGCTTCTGCCCTTCCGGATGGCCGCCTCAAAATCAGCTTCCACCTCCTTGCGCTTCTCCTCCATCATCAACTCCTGACTTGCGCATGTCACAAAGCTGCCCTTGCCATGTACCGTAATGATAAATCCTTCTTCCTCCAGAGCGTCATAGGACTTCTTCACCGTCAGCGCGCTGACCTTCAAATCCTTCGCCAGACTGCGGACAGAGGGAAGCATCTCTTCCTCCTTCAATTCTCCCTTCATAATCGCCGCCTTAAACTGTGCTACAATCTGCTCATAAATCGGCTGCATGGAAGAATTGTTAATAATTATCTTCATTTCATCACCCTTTCGATATAAACAGTATATAACAGTATTTAACTGTTGTCAACTGTTTTATACTGTTTGTTTTAAACATAAGCAACAGTTTGTAGGCCGGAGCGGGCGACGGGTAAACTGTTATCAACATAAAGAATACGCATCTGGAATATATGGCGGAAAAAACTCCGGGTTCATCTTATCTCGATAAACCCGGAGTACTTCCTTTTCCATCTTTACTTTTTTTACATGGCTCCCCGCAGCACTTCTATCCTGCAGTCATGTACCTTCGTTTTTTTATAATAGGCAATTCCTACTCCCAGCACCCTGCCCGTATACTTAGACTGTTCCCCAAGCTTTCCTTCAAATTTCAGGACATACTTTTTGTCTATAATCTGCCGGATTGCTTCATCGGCCGTATCATCCACCTTCAACTCCAAAATAATACCGTCTGCATTCGGGTCAGTCTCAGGATAAAAAATAAAATCTACGAACCCGGTTCCTGCCTTGTCTTCTCTTTCTACCCGGTAAGAATCACGAGCCGCAAGATAAATCAGACTGATTAACGCAGTCAAATCTGCCTCGTTATTGTAACTCAGCATGGGAATCTCCGTATTATGGGCAAATTCTAATATACGAAGCATCGTCTCCGTATCGCCCTCCAAGGTTGCCCGCAGCATTTTTTCCGATTCTTTTGCAAGCTGATACACATACCCAAGGGAAGGTTCAGCCTGCAATATTTCATCAAACCTCTCCATCAGTTCCCGATTAGGAATGCGGACACATCCTTTTTCATAACTTAAAAAGCCATACACAGTCATTGCAGAAAATATCTCATTCTTCGTATTAAGATTCATGGCTGTTGCAGCATATTCCCGGATATTTGCCCGTACGGGAATTCCAGACACCATGCGGACCAAATCATCGCGCACCGCATCCGTATTATGGTTAATATAATAGTAAATTTCATCATACGGTCCTGAACTTGTCCAATAGTTCCCCAGATTATTATTGGTCAGCGCCGCAACAATTGACCGCGGATTGTAAATGTGTTCCCCGGATTTTGCAGAATAACCGTCATACCATATTTTCAAATCATCCCGGGTAAACCTTGGATTTTTCTGGCTGGCCAGAAACCTGTCATAAAGCACGTCGACTTCCGACTCCATAAACCCAAATGCATTGCCGAACATTTCCTCAGACGCCATGGTATATTCCAGAAACATGTTAAGCTCAGAACCGCTGGAATACTTGGCAATCGGAAGAATACCAGTCATATAGGCAAGTTCCACATACGGCTGATCCTTCAGCAGATTACTCAGAAAATCAATGTACTCCATCTTGTCCTTCCCGGTCACAAAATGTCTGTGGAAAATAAAATCCCATTCGTCCAAAACAAAGATAAAACGAGTCTCCGGTTCCGCCTGATAAACAGCCTTCAGAGCATCCCATACTGCGTCTTCCGGACTAACCCTGACCTGCGGAAACAACCCTGTGATATCCTCGAGCAGTTTTTGTTCAATGCGGCTGATATACTGCTCAAAACTACCGCACCGCCTTGGAAGCTGATTGAAGGAAATCAATATTACAGAATGCCTGTTAAGATGTTCTGAATAAAAGGGCGACCCTGCAATATCCAGATTCCCAAAAATATCTCCTGAATCACAGCCTCTGGAAAAAAAAGCGGCAATCATATTCGCCATAATTGATTTTCCAAAACGCCGGGGTCTTGTGAGACAGATATAATTCTCTGTAGTTCCTATTCTTGGGATAATTTCATTAAGTATCCCGGATTTATCAACAAAATACGGACTATTGTAAACCTTTGTATATGCGATAACCGCATCGGTACTGTTCAGATAATTTCCCATGGCCCTGTCACCCTTTCCAGCAGACAAATGATTTCGACACTTTCAATTTTATCATACAGCGCCGCCGATTCAAAGGCAATATACATTAATCTATCTCATCCTGCTCCGTCTCTTCCACCATGCAGTCCCCGTTATAACAGCCTATCATAACACGCTTTTTCGGGCTGAATATCATCCCTGCTAAAACTCCGGCAAGCACGCACACCAAAAGCTCCAGAAACAGAACTTTCCTGTTAACCACAGTCTCCGTATCAAGACTGTCCCAGAATTCCTGCATTTTCTCCACTATAATTCCCATTTTCATACCTTCCTTTCCCGTTTCATTGATAAAAGATAATGCTATTTTTAATTTTAACATATTGCGCCGCTGTTTCAAAGATTATATTTATTTCTATTACGACATCTTCGCCAATATCGTTTTCCTCATTGTGACATAGCAGGCAAGCCCGCCGATAAAATTCGAGACCGGCTCGGCAAGGAACACTCCCATGACCCCCAGACCGCCGACTCTCGGAAAGATAAGCGTCAGCGGCACAACGATGACGACCTTGCGAAGCAGGGAAAAGAATATGGCCTGTTTTGCTTTATTCAGAGATTTGAATACGCTCTGCCCCGCAAATTGAAACGCCATCATAAAAAATCCAAAGAAATATATATGCAAGGACGGAACCGCCGCCCGGATTAATTCCGTATCATGATTAAAAATCCGTATAAAAAACTCGGGAAATACAGAAACGGCTCCCCAAATCAGCAGCGTATATGCGAAGCCAAGCTGAGTCATAAAACGGATTGCCTTCTTCGTCCGGTCAATCTCTTCCGCTCCGTAATTGTAACTAATCACCGGGGAAGCTCCTTCGGAAATTGCCGAAACCGGCGCTTGCGCAATTTCCCGGACAGAATTGACCACCGTCATAACACTGATATACAAATCTCCTCCGAATATCTGAAGCGTAGAATTGCAGACCACCTGAACCAGTCCGTTGGTAAAAGACATACAGAATGTGGAAAGCCCCA
>CAOKJI010000190.1 GCA_948468495.1 uncultured Dorea sp.
GAACCAATGAGAAAGGTCACGGAATCCGAAAACAGTTGGAAATTGATTTCGTCTGCAATAAAGGTTCTAAGCGTTATTATATCCAGTCAGCCTATGCGATTCCGGATCGAGCAAAAATGGAACAGGAGCAGCGTTCCTTGATGCTGACCGGCGATTTCTTCAAGAAGATCATCATCACGAAAGATGCGCCTGCGCCATATTACAATGACGATGGGGTGCTGGTTATGAGTGTTTATGATTTTCTGCTGGATGAGAGGAGTTTGGATAACTGATTGTTGGAAAAGAGAAACTGTAGTTGAAAACCAGAGTAGAGTGTGGATTCTCCGGAGAATTCGGGTGAATTTATAACCGGCAAACTGCGGTAAGTCGGGGCAGAATACGGTAATTTAGGAGAGATTTTTTATTATGATTAAAATACTTTTTATTTGCCACGGCAACGTGTGCAGAAGCACCATGTCCCAATTTGTATTCCAGGACATGGTAAATCAATGCGGAAAACAACGTGAATTTCATATTGACTCGGCTGCTACCAGCCGGGAAGAGATTGGCAACGGTCCTCATTATGGAACGGTGCGCAAGCTAAAAGAAGAAGGGATTCCGGTACTGCATCACCGGGCAAGGCAGATGACCAGACAGGATTATGACAGGTATGACTATCTGATTGGCATGGATTCGGCCAATATCAGGAATATGCTCCAGATTGCCGGCGGTGATTCGGAGGGGAAGATTTATAAACTTCTGGAGTTTGCCGGAGAGGAGAGGGATATTGCAGACCCTTGGTATACGGGGAATTTTGACAGGACTTATGAGGATGTGACGAAGGGATGTAAGGCGCTTTTGAAAAAGTTCTTATAAAGCAAACGCTCCGGCCGAGAGGAATGGCCAGAGTGTCTGTTTAAAAGGATTCTATTGTATGAATAAAAGGATTAATGATTCTAACATGTAGTATGGTTGACTGTCAGAATCATGCGTCCTTGGACGCCGAAATGACTCGTTAAATATTTATCTATCCCGTTTCTGATAGTATTTTAGCATGAGAGAGGGGCCTTGTAAATATCAATACAATACAATTTTTTCGGGAAAATTTGCGATTTTTTTGTGAAAAATATAACAAAACGGGCGGGTTGACTATTTTTTTGCAATCAAGTAAAATTTGATAGATGGAATTTTGATAAAAGTTTTAGATATTTATATTAAAGAGGAAATGTTTATGAGGTTACGAAGAATGCTGGCAGTCTGGGCTGCCAAATGTGCAGAAAAGATAAGCGTCAGGGTCTTTCATAGACAGGGCGTGACCTGGGCGGGGAAGATTGCGCTGAAGATTTGTCCGAATATATTGTCGGAGCTGGCAGCCCAGGTGAGGGAGGATATATTTATTGTCTGCGGAACCAATGGAAAGACTACTACGAATAATATGTTGTGCGCTGCGCTTGAGGCGGAAGGAAAGAAAGTTGTCTGTAATCATACGGGTTCAAATATGCTGAATGGTGTGGCGGCAGCTTTTGCGCTGTCTGCCGGGTGGGGAGGCAGTCTGGATGCGGATTGTGCCAGTATTGAGATTGACGAAGCTTCGACGAAGCGTGTTTTTCCTTATTTCAAACCAGATTATATGGTGTTGACGAATCTGTTTCGCGATCAGCTTGACCGTTACGGTGAGATTGATATTACCATGAATCTGCTGAAAGAAGTGATGCAGACGGCGCCGGATATGACGGTGATTGTGAATGGCGACGACGCATTGTCGGCGTTTCTTGCCATGGATGCGGGGAATCCCTATATTACGTATGGAATCAGTGAGAAGGTTGTGGATGATACGGATTCCCATGAGATTAGGGAAGGACGTTTCTGTAAGAAATGCGGGGCTATCATGCATTATAATTTTTACCATTACAGCCAGCTTGGGGATTATGCATGTACGGTCTGTGATTTTAAACGTCCGGAAATCCGGTATGACGCATCTGAAATCCAGGTGGAAGACGGATTATCGTTTACGGTGGAGAATAGGAGAATCAGCGCTGATTATAAGGGATTTTATAATGTGTATAATATTCTGGCGGCTTATGCGGCTGTCAGGAGCGCGGGGATGACAGCGGAACATTTTAATAAGATGCTGGCTGGATTCAATCCAGAGAACGGACGCATGGAGGAATTTCATATTAAGGGTACGAAGATAATTTTGAACCTTGCCAAGAACCCGGCCGGATTTAATCAGAATATTTCCGCTGTTATGCAGGATGATACGCCAAAGGATGTGATTATTGTAATTAATGATAACGCTCAGGATGGGACAGATATTTCCTGGCTTTGGGACGTTGATTTTGACCGTTTTAGGGATGCGAATGCGAATTCTATTACGGTCAGCGGTATCCGTTGTCAGGATATGCGTCTTCGCCTGAAATATGTGGATATTCCGTCAATGCTGGAGGAGGATGTGACGAAGGCAATTCTTGAACGTATTGAAAATGGATGCGGGAATCTGTATGTTCTGGTAAATTATACCGCGCTGTTTAGCACCCGTACTGCTTTAAAGAAGATGGAGGAACAGAAGTGATGGAAGAGAAAAGAAAGATTGCGATTGGACATTTATACCCGGATCTTCTGAATCTTTACGGGGACAGGGGAAATATTGCGTGCATGATGAAGCGCTGCTTGTGGCGGGGGATTGAGGCTGAGACGATTGAGTATAATCTGGGCGATGAGATTGATTTTGAACGGCTTGATATTGTACTGTTAGGCGGCGGTTCTGACAGAGAGCAGATGATTGTATGTCAGAAGCTTCAGGAAATTCAGGAGGACTTCAAGGCATATGTGGAGGATAACGGCGTAGTGATTGCCGTATGCGGCGGGTATCAGCTGCTGGGGAAATATTATAAGACACAGGAAGGACTTATTCAGGGATTGAATCTGGTGGATTTATATACAGAGCAGGGAGAAGGGCGTCTGATTGATAATATTGTGCTTCAGAGCGAGTTGGTTTCGATGCCTGTGGTTGGATTTGAAAATCATGGGGGACGTACCTTTATTAATGGAAACAAACCTTTCGGAAAGGTGCTTTATGGAGCAGGTAACGATGGGGAGAGCGGTTATGAAGGAGTTGTATACAAGAATGTGATTGGAACATATCTGCATGGTCCGTTGCTTCCAAAGAATCCGGAAGTCTGCGACTGGTTGATTGCAAGAGCGTTGGAGAGAAAATATGGGGAAAGCCATTTAGAACCCTTAGATGACAGTCAGGAGACAGAGGCGAACGCCTATGTGTATCAACGATTTGTAGGAGAATAGAAAATTTGAATGTGTCAAAAACATCAAATCAATGAGAATAGTAACGTGCTTAGGTCAGTGAACAACAACTCTTTCTGCTTTCTGGTTGACAGAGAACACCAAAAAAACTATAATTTATTAAAAGACTGTGTATACTAAAAGAGAGCTGCTGTGCAGATAAGTGGAAGAATGAAATGAGAGGAATGGATCTACATCGAAAGAAGAGGAAGTAAAGAGGAGTAAGCTCTGGAGAATTGTAATGAGCGTATCTTCTGTATTAATTGTTCTGATTGCTGCTTTTTTCCTGGTGAAGATGTTCCGCTCCAATCCTTTAGAGGGAACCTGGAGGAACGAGGAATCGGATATGGTACTTACCATTAAGAGGAGTAATACCTTGACAGTCAGTATTCCGGAGGCATTGGAAGGCGAAGGACTTAAGGTAAGTCTGGATTACAGTATGGATAAGGATGAGAAGACTATCAGTATTAAGATGAATGAGACGGCAAAAGAGAAGGCGGTAGCAGGCTCGGACGGTCAGCTTACCGGGAAGACAATAGAGAGCGCTGCCAGTGCGTTTTTGACAACTTTTGACTATAGTGTGGATCAGAAAGAGCTGACTCTGACGGAACGTGAGTATGGAGAACAGATGATGTTTATAAAAGAATAGTGCAGGTATCCCTCTGCAGGAACATATAGGTACCGGCAGAGGGTTTTTCTTTTCAGCAGACGTTTGTACAACCATGTGTTTTGCGGCCTGATTTCCCGGAAGTACGTATGCAAAAGTCTTGGGGCAGCCTGCTGCCCCTTCCAAGTCCAGTGTGACTGGGACGGCATCCTGCGGAAAGCAATTTGGGGACACGCTCTGTGAAAAGCCTGCTAATGATTTAAAGAGTAAAAAATAGGAGGAAGATAGTAATGACAAGAGAAGCAACGAAAAAGGTACGGATTGGGGATATATGGATTGGCGGCGGTAATCCGGTGGCGATACAGTCTATGACAAATACTAAAACAGAAGACGTAAAGGCGACGGTTAATCAGATTTTGAGGCTGGAGAAAGCAGGCTGTGAGATTGTCCGCTGCGCTGCGCCCACCATGGAAGCGGCAGAGGCGCTTGGTGAGATTAAACGTCAGATACATATTCCTCTTGTGGCGGATATTCATTTTGACTATCGTCTTGCAATTGCGGCTATCGAGCATGGCGCGGATAAAATTCGGATTAATCCAGGCAATATTGGGGACGGCGATAAGCTCCGGGCTGTGGTGGAGAAGGCGAAGGAATACGAAATTCCCATTCGGGTGGGGGTTAACAGCGGCTCCTTAGAAAAGCATCTGGTGGAGAAATACGGAGGCGTAACTGCAGAAGGACTTGTAGAGAGCGCCTTTGACAAGATACATATGATTGAGGCCTTTGGGTATGACAATCTGGTGGTCAGTATAAAATCCTCCGATGTACTGATGTGCGTGAAGGCTCACGAGCTGCTGGCAGAGGAATGCGCGTATCCTCTTCATGTGGGGATTACAGAGGCAGGGACTCTGCTTTCCGGCAATATCAAATCATCAGTGGGGCTTGGGATTATTCTTCATCAGGGAATCGGCGATACCATCCGGGTATCACTGACCGGAGATCCGGCGGAGGAGATTAAATCTGCGAAGCTGATTCTAAAAACATTAGGTTTGCGGAAAGGCGGAATTGAGGTGGTGTCCTGTCCAACCTGCGGACGTACGAAGATTGATTTAATCGGTCTCGCCAATCAGGTGGAAACGATGGTTGCGGATATTCCGCTGGATATTAAGGTGGCTGTAATGGGCTGCGTGGTTAACGGACCGGGGGAAGCCAGAGAAGCGGATATCGGCATTGCCGGA
>CAOKJI010000191.1 GCA_948468495.1 uncultured Dorea sp.
ATATTCTGATCATCTGCACGGCCTCTCTCTTGAGCCATATTCTGATCTTCTGCACTGCCTCTCTCTTGAGCCATATTCTGATCTTCTGCACTGCCTCTTTCTTGAGCCTTATTCTGATCTTCTGCACGGCCTCTCTCTTGAGCCATATTCTGATCTTCTGCACGGCCTCTCTCTTAAGCTACATCCTGATTACTTTCGTTGCCACATTCTCCTGGAATACCATATCATGCTCTACAAAGATGATGGTCGGCCGGCAGTTCAGCAACAGCTCTTCAATCTGGACTCTCGATAACACATCTATATAATTCAGCGGTTCATCCCACACATAGAGATGCGCCTGCTCACACAGGCTCTTCGCAAGCAACACCTTCTTCTTCTGCCCTGCGCTGTAACAGCTTACATCTCTCTCAAACTCTTCCCTGCTTAGATCAAGCTTACGAAGCAGCGCCTTGAACAGGCTCTCGTCCAGATCATACTCCTGCGCCATCTCTTTTAAACTTCCCCTAAGATACGATGTGTCCTGGGAAATATATGATATCTTAAGTCCTGAAGCCACATGGATATTCCCGGAAAACGAAATGTCTTCTCCTAACAATAATTTCAAAACACTCGATTTCCCGCACCCATTTCTTCCGGAAAGGCAGACTCTCTCCCCCCGCCGGATGTCAAAACTTAAGGATGAGCAAACCTTCCTCTTATCATAATATATCGACACATCATCAAATTCCGCTAGTTTATCCGCATGAAAGTTAAGCGGGCAGAGCTTAAGCGTATCCGCTGTTTCTATATTCTTAAGGAGCTTTGACTTCTCCTGCGCCGCCTGCTGCCGGCGGTTCTCTATCGTCTTCGCACGCTTCATCATCTTCGCGGACTGGTGTCCGATATGCCCTCTGTCCGGACGCAGTCCCGCTACACGCTGCCCTTTCTTGGACTTTTCGACCTGGTCCGACCAGCCCGACGTCCGTCTCGCCGCCTGCTTAAGCCGCTTCACTTCTGACTCCAGCTTCTGATTCTGCGCCTCCTCCATCCGGTCTCTTGCTTCCTTGTTCACATACCAGGAAGTAAAATTCCCCTTCTGTACCTCGATATTCATCTTATTGATCGAGAGAATATGATCCACGCAGGAATCCAGGAAATTCCGGTCATGAGACACCAGGATGAATCCCTTCTTCCGGTTCAGATATCCCGCGATCTGCCGCCTAGCTTCCATGTCCAGATGATTCGTCGGCTCGTCGATCAAGAGAAAACGTTCCTCTCCCAGGAATAACACCGCCAGCAAAATCTTCTCCTGCTCTCCGTAACTCAATGTGGAAAACGGACGGTACAGTACTTCCGCGTCTACATTCAGCAGATTCAGTTCCCGGAATAACTGCCACTCCTCGAACTGCGGATTGATCTCCTCCAGGATCTCCAGCGCCATCCTGTCTCTTCCTCTCACTTCGTATGGAAAATAAGCAAATTCCACACTGGATGTGATACATCCCTGATACGGGTATTTCCCCAGAAGAAGATTCAGGAATGTAGTCTTGCCCCGTCCGTTCCGGCCTACGAATCCTAACTTCCAGTCCGTATCTATCCGAAACGACACATCCCTAAACACTTCCTCAAAACTTCCTTCATACGAAAAACTTAAATTCACAACATCTATCATTGACATATATGCGCACCTCCTGTTTCTCCGTATCCTGTCTGCCGTCTCACCGTAAATGTCACTTAAACTCCCGTTACTCCGGGAATCTTCAAATACTTTCTAGGGCAGAAGATACAAAAAAGCTGCAAGAAAGTCGTCCTACAGCCTCATAAAATACGCGCAATAATCCTTTGAAAAGACATTGCTTCCATCATCATTCATTTATAATTTGCGAGATGATTAAGAGGATATCTGACTTTCCTGCTATCAGCATAACAAAAAGACGGAACTGTATTCCGTATCCGCTCCGTTATGCGGTTACAATTCTGATTAGCAAGAAATAATCCTCATCCTTTCAACTCCCATCCTTTATATTCTTTTGACAGAATATCACAGATCAATAAAAAATTCAAGCCATTCCTGTTTTTTGTCAGGATTGTTTCGCCTTTGTCAGCTTTTCAACAGTCATTACCTCAGAAGATTAGCATCAAAGTTTTCGTATTTTTAAAAAACAACTTCCTTAAATAGTCTCTTACAGATCTCTTGATTATCTATGTCATCTTTATCTACATCAAGATTATCTTTACGTTTATAAAAAAGATAAAAGAAGTTGTCTCTATCTCTCTCCTTGGCCTCTATAGCGGATACTATTTTTCCTACAGCAGCAATTTTTTCTCCATCTTTCGTTTGAAAAGCAATATTTGTTGCCGAGAAATCAGGTTTTCCAAAGCCACTGTTAAATTGCGATGCCATCAGTATAACAAAATTACAACTAATCCCTTTTTCATTTGCGTAACTTTCCAAAGAATGCACTACTTTTAAAATCATCTCTTTATTCTCTAATTGCACCCTTTTCGTTTCTGAGTCCATATTAGTAGAGATTAAAGTTTCTTTTTCCTTTTCCAGTTTGGCAATCAAATAATCATCTATTACCCAAGAATCGGTACTTTTGATTAGATATTTTGCTGTAACACTCATGGCCTGTTCAAATTTTTCTAACAAACTTCCCCCTGAAGCCATATCTAATACGAATGCTTTATATTCAGCTTCTGACTTCCAAACAGGATGCCTTCTTATTCTGCGTTCAAAAAATTCTTCACATAACTGGCTATGAAAAGAATTTTTCATTAAATAGATAATATCGTCATCACACAACAGGGAAATAGATAAACCATTTTTAAACTGCTGCCCCTTCTTACTTAATGACTCCAATGAAAAAAGCCTTTTTTCGTTGTCATCAATTTTTTCACTAAGATAGCTAATAATATGTTGAAGTATATATGCTTCGTACAGTACAACAGGATGTGTCTGAATCCATTTCCTTTCCGCATCATGAGCATAAACTACATTCTCAATAACACTTATAGCATTTTTATAATATGCTATTTTATACTTTCCGCTATCTTTTGATATTGTAAGTGAAGAAAGAAGACGTTCAAAATCAATATTGACCGTATCAAAACCCGTAATATACGCATCCCGAATAAGGTAATCCAATTTATCTACGTCTATCACTTTGGAATTGAGCATTGATATAAAGCAATTCTTTATATTATTTTCTATTGTTCCTTCTGAATATTTGTATCCTGTAATACAACGCGCAAAAAACTCTTTCTGCTCCACGCTGTCGAAAAACATTTCAAATTCTAATATACCAATTATTGCACTCATAATCTCATGAGGCGCTGCCGCAGAGCTTGAATCTTCTGGAATGTCTTTTGAAAAATTCTCATTTCCAATAGTTTCTATCAGTTTGTTATGTAATTGTGTATAATCATGATCTTCTCCAAGGTAGAACCCTTCACCTGTATGGGAAAATGGAGCATGGCCTACATCATGTAATAAGCATGCAAGCTTAAATACTTCTCCAATACCCTCTAAATCCATAGATAATTTGACTTTTTGCCGCACTTCTTTTATCAGTTGATTAATTGTTAATTCTCCCAGATAGAAGACTCCCATTGAATGAACAAAACGATTGTGTACTGCGGAGGAATAAAGCGGAGAATAGCTGGTCTGTATTACCCGACGCAGCCTTTGAAATACAGCTGTATCTACAATGTTTGTCATATAGGTAACAGGAATCTTAATATAACCATAAATAGGATCTTTAACT
This sequence comes from uncultured Dorea sp., assembly GCA_948468495.1. The sequence goes on from CAOKJI010000191.1 coordinate 3,747, forward strand.
CTTTTGTAGTCTTTCATGACTACGCTCCTAATACTTGTACCGAACGTTGATTCATAAATGCCAGTAATACATCCAAGGCTAAATATCCTCTAAACTGTTGGATCAAATCCTCTATTTCTTTATTTTCCTTTAATTTAATACCCCTTTTTCCGTTTTGCTCACTTTCTTCAAAAAACTCAGAGTAATTTCTGAAAAGTGCATCTGTATTTTCTCTTGATAAAATGAGAACAGCTTTTTCTCCGTTCTCCCTTAAAATCTGGACTACTTCTGCCCCATACATTTCAATTTCGTTGTAAGTAAGAAATCGTCGTCCACCCTTTTTCAGCATCTCAATCATTGCATTTGCTGCTAAGTCTTCAATTCCAATGTAAAAGCACATCTCAGCCACTCCTTTTTGTTTATATTTGGCATTTAAACCGTAGCCGCATAAATGCGGTTTTTATCTACAGTAAAATGAAACCAACGCTTCATTCATTTATGAATGAAGCGTTTGAAGAATCTATATATTTAAAGAACAATCGCATTTATTTTCAGATAATTTACGCAAAACAAAACCATTCACTGAAAACATCCCTATTTTTTTTACTGTCTCCTTAAATTATATGTCACATGTACCTAGATAGTGTTATTTATTATATCATCTTTTTATACAAATTACAATTGGATTTTCTGCCCTAACAGGGCTTTAACAGGGCTTTGCCTCATATTTTTGTCTCCTATTTATTTTTGTTGCCATATTATCGGAATTATACTAGAATATAGGAAGAAAGCAAAAGATATCTATATCAAAGAAAGGATACTTCATTTATGCGAATTCGGCCATATATACCAGACAAGGATTACGAATATTTATCAAAATGGATTGACAGCGAAAAAGCTCATGCCCTTTGGTGCGCAAATCTCCTGCCCTATCCTCTTACGCCCGAATCTTTTCATGCTTTTTTAGAAAAAAGCTCAATAGACCGAGCGGACAGTGCTTACGTGGCAACCGAAGACGACGGACAGGCAGTAGGTTTTTTCTGCTATTCTGTCAATACGGAAGATAATGTTGGATTTTTCAAATTCATAGTAGTCGATAAGGCAAAGAGAGGAAAGGGATACGGAAAAGAGATGCTGAGTCTGGCTCTTCAGTATGCCTTTCAGATAACCGGCGCAGAAGCCGTTCAACTGAATGTATTCCCTGAAAATACTTCAGCAAAACAATGTTATGAAAAAGTGGGATTTGTTGAAAGATCGCTTGATAAAAATACATTTAGATATAAAGATGAGTTATGGAGCAGATGCAACATGATAGCCTTAAAAGAGACTGTAAAATAAACTGTGTATTGTCGTAAATTGGTATGTAAAATCTTGT